>DASQIV010000292.1:0-3344 GCA_035631415.1 Pseudoneobacillus sp.
CACCCTTTACGGTTGGGTCATTTTCCATAATGGTCCGAGCGGCTTCTTCATTTTCAACTTGAAGAATGACAATTCCAAATGTCGTTTCATCCATGTTCATCGTTCTTCCTGCCATAATCAGCTTGTTTTCTTGAAGAAGACTTTGTAAGGTTTGAAAATGTTCCATTACCAACTGATTCTCTTTTTCTGTCCAGTTTGCTTCATCAAGCAGTTCGGGAATTAATTTTAATTTATATAAAAATTGCTCCACCAAGCATGGTCCCCTCTCTTGTAAAAAAAGCAGAAGCCAACCGACTGCTTCTGCCTCCCTTAAAATTAGATGACGAAATTACCATTTCTGAAGATGGCTACTTCTTCCCCATTAGCCGTTTTTCCAGTAATGTTAAGGTCCTCTGTTCCAAACATAAAATCAACATGGGTAAGAGAATCATTCACACCATTTGCTTCTAGCTCTTCTTTACTCATTTTGTCTCCATTTTTAATACAAACCGGATACGCTTTTCCAATGGCTAGATGGCAAGAAGCATTTTCGTCATACAGTGTGTTATAGAATAAAATGTTTAGGTTTGAAATAGGTGAATCATAAGGCACCAACGCTAATTCCCCTAAATAGCTTGAGCCTTCATCTGTTTCAATGATATTTTTTAATGTTTCATAACCCTTTTCCGCTTTGAAATCGACTACTTTTCCACCTTTAAATTCAAGGGAGAAGTTTTCGATTAAACTGCCGTTATGATTTAATGGCATAGAGCTCACCACTTTACCGTTTACTCCAGTTTTCTTTGGAACCGTAAATAATTCTTCGGTTGGCATATTCGCAACAAACTCAACGCCGTCCGGAGAAAACTCTGAACCCCCTAACCAAATATGGCCTTCTGGAAGCTCAACCTCTAAGTTAGTACCTAAAGAATTTTGAATATGTAAGGATGTAAGCTGCTTTTCAGCAAAGAAGTTTCGTCTCGTTTTTAAATTTTCACAATGCTCTTGCCAAGCAGCAAGTGGATATTCCTTGTCAGCTCTAACCGTATGAAAAATAACTTCCCATAAACGGTCCACTGCTTCAGTTTCTGATAACTCAGGGAAAACTTTTTTCGCCCAAGCAGCTGTTGGCACAGAAACGACACACCAACGATTTTGGTTGTTCATTCGTCTTTCACGGTATTCTCTAATCGCTGTACCAATTGCCTTACTAGCCTTCATAATTCTTTTCGGATCAACGTCCTTCATGATTTCAGGATCTGAAGCATGAATGTTTACAAATGCCGCACCTTCTCTTGCATACGATAAATAAAACTCCTTCTGCCACTCAGGTACCGTTTCTAACGTTACATCTGGAGCTTTTAGATATTTAATTTTTGCAAGCTCTTCATCTTCCCATCTAACAACAACGTCCTTTGCTCCTTCTTCATAAGCCACCTGAGCCACAAGTCTCGCAAAAGGTGCTACCTCAATCGGTGCAAAAAGGACAAGCGTCTGGTCCTTTTGAATGTTAACTCCTGTTTTCACAATTAAGCGCGCATACTGCTCTAAATAGTTATTCGTCATAATTGCCTCCTAAAATTCAGTCTTTCTTATTTAATTCACCTTTTAGTATTTCAATTCCTGCCTTTTTTAAAAATAAATAGACTCATTATTCTATTTTATTTCTGTAAAGGAGATAGATTTTTGATTTTGTTGTTCCTACACTCGGAAGGTTTAGAGAATGAAGAAGTTTGGTAACAATATCAGGAGAGTTGATCTGTAGGAAGGTTCGTGCATCTTTATTTGTAATGGTTTGGTTGATTAGAAGACCGTAATCTTGAATGGCTTGTTGAAGAAGATTTTTATACTGTTTCTGACAATGGGAGCAATACCATTTTCCTCGACTATATAGAAGCGGGAGTTTTAGGCATTTCGGGCACTGGGCACCGGGATTTATTTCACTTGGAGAAATTTGATATTGTCCTAGAAGGTTAGGGAAATCTTCAATATGATTTTTAAGGATCGTTTTAGATAGCTTTTTTTGCTCCTTAACGGTGATTTTTTCCGACTGATGATATTGCACGGTTTCTTTTATTCTCTGGTGAAGGCTAGTAACAGGGCATACGACTCTAAAAACCCTTTGATCATCCGCTTGAATTATTGTGGAAGGATTACTAAAAACAATTAAAGCTTCAATAGGTAGATCCGGGAATTTATGCTCTCTAAGCCACTTCCGTAAAAGAATCTTATGCCGGTTTACTTGAGGTAGTGGATTTGGTAAGGCTGTTTCAATACCATTTTTATCGCGAAGCAACTGTTCTGATTTGGTGTGGAATTTCACTGTACCAGTGTAGTTTTTAGTTTCAACTATGAGAATAAAATAGGTAGAGATTAAGAGGAAGTCAATTTGAAAATAGTGATTCCCAGATTTTAATCGTATCCCATGAAAAATATGAAACGATTCATCGGGAAGCTCTTCTAAATGGTAATAAACAGCTAATTCTCCTTTAAACCCAGCTAACCTTCTATTGAGTTCATCTTGGATTAAATGCCTTTTCGGATGATTGAGGGGTATTCTTCTCAATAATGCCTTTAATGCTAATATTTTTAATGAAACTAGTATTTTTTTAACAATCAACGTCCTATCACTCCTTAATTTTTATAGTATTCTATTTGATTTTTGTTCTATTTTTTCCTTCTAAAAAGTTGAATCGTACTATTTCCGTCAAATTTTGTCGTAATTCCGTCCTGTTTTGTCGTAATTCCGCCAAGTTAGCTGTTAATCCCGTCAAACTTGGCGTTAATTCCGTCAAGTTCACAATCCGGACAAAATCATAGCTTTTTACTATATTTTCCTTCTCCTATCAATTATAATGACAAAAAAATAGTAAAAAGGAGATATCTCATGTCTACTTGCAGTTCTTGTCTGGCTACCATTTTTGTTTACCAAATTCAAATAGAAGATACCTATTTTTTAGAAATGACCGTCTCACATTTCAAGAGGAATGGGCACGAACTTACTACAAAAGAAAATATATTATTCATCAATGAATCATTGATTCTCGATTTCTATGATTTTTGCAAGGACCATATGAATTTCGCAACAATATCCTTTCGAATTGCCGATGAAGATTGGAAACCACTACATGAAATTGAAAAATTAATCGAAGTCCAGTGGATTGATGATATCATTGTTAAAAAATTAGTGACTTGTCACATCCAACCGATTGTTGACATCAATAGCAATATCTATGGTTATGAAATATTATCAAGATTTTCCACTTCGGATGGACAATCTAAATCGCCTTATGAAGTCTTTACTGCAGCTAAAACACGGAACCGTTTATATGCATTAGACAAGTTGTGCCGGATGACTGCGGTAA
>DASQIV010000293.1:0-3973 GCA_035631415.1 Pseudoneobacillus sp.
AAAACGACTCCATTTTTGGCGCATTCCTGAATAGCGCTCATGATATCGTTATAAAATCTTTTATATATTTTTTCGTAAACTTCGTTTTCCATTTCTCTAATCGTAGTGCCTTCAATATTTATAGCATGAAAAATAAGACCAGAAATGTTATCAATTGTATATTCTGCTTGTTGCTTTTCTTTTTCAGTGTTATCTTCTGAGACATTAAAATAGTAAACATCACTGAGGGTTATATAATAACTTCTAAGGATATCATCATCAGCGGCTTGAATATAATTAATTTTGGCCATTTTATCCTTGCTCCTTTGGAAATATTATGCACATCATTTAAAATATCAATGTACATATATTTCTATATGGGACTCAATCTATTTCCTAAATAGTCCTTTTTTTATTGAATTCAAAGAAGTACTAATGGTAAAATCGATAGTGTTTGTAAAATGCATTTTTTACTTGTTTTAGCTGAAAGTATGAAACTACATAAAAAGATTACCTGTAGGTTTTTATGAATATGACAAATAAAGGAGAAAATTAACGATGGAAAAAGCACTTATTTTTGGACATAAAAATCCAGATACAGATTCAATCTGTTCAGCAATCGTATATGCTAACTTAAAAACTCAATTAGGAATGAATGTAGAGCCAGTTCGTTTAGGTGAAATTACAGAAGAAACTCAATTTGTATTGGATCATTTTAAAGTGGGAGCTCCACGTTTAGTAACTACTGTTGCAAATGAAGTGGAAAATGTTATTCTAGTCGATCACAATGAACGTCAACAAAGTGTTGATGATATTGGTGAAGTTCGTATTTTAGAAGTAATTGACCATCATCGTATTGCGAATTTTGAAACAAAAGACCCTTTATATTTCCGTGCTGAACCAGTTGGCTGTACTACTACTATTTTAAATAAAATGTACAAAGAAAACGGTGTTGTGGTATCAAAGGAAATGGCAGGATTAATGTTATCTGCAATCGTTTCCGACACTTTATTATTAAAATCTCCTACTTGTACTCAACAAGATGTAGAAGCAGCACAAGAATTAGCTAAGATTGCAGGAGTTAATCTTGAAGAGTATGGATTAGATATGTTGAAGGCTGGGGCTAATTTAAGTACTAAATCCATTAGTCAACTGATCACACTTGATTCAAAGGTATTTCCAATGGGAAATGCAAAGGTTGAAGTTGCCCAAGTAAATGTTGTTGACACGAATGATGTACTTTCTCGTCAAAAAGAGTTAGAAGCTGCTCTTTCTGAAGTAGTAGGGGAAAAAAATCTAGATTTATTTGCTTTCGTTATAACCAATATATTAACGAATGACTCAATCGTTGTTGCTGTTGGTGAGGCTGCTAAAAATATTGAAAAAGCCTTTAATGTTACTTTGGATAATAACTCCGCAATGCTTAAAGGTGTCGTTTCTCGTAAAAAACAAATTGTTCCTCAATTAACGGAAACTTTTACAGTATAGAAATAAAAAGGCAAAAACTCTTGAAATGAGTTATTGCCTTTTTTTAAGTATTCATATTGGCTGAAAATGGTTAGTTTTTAAGCAATTTCGTTGGATTTCATGAAATTATTTATAGAATTGGAGGAATTTCATTAAGAATTTTAGGGTGAAAACCGATTTTACTATAAAAAAAGTTACTATTGGTGCCAATACTTGGATATATGCTCAACTTTTCGAGTGGTATGCTCGACTTCTCAGATATATGCTCGACTTTTGGGATATATGCTCAACTTTACGAGTGGTAAGCTCAACCTTCAAATGCGATGAACTACTTTTAGAAAAAAATTTAGAGAATACATACATCAACATTTCATCTTTATAGAAGCAGTAGTTAATAAGGAGTATAGTCCACGTTTGGAGTATAGATATTTCTAGAATTCCAAAGTAGAAATTCGTCTATACCTTCTGAGTGTAAGGCCATAATCTGATCTTCTATCTCTCTTTTGCCATACACTTTATAATTCCCTTCACCAAGCCAGGTCGCCGTAAAGTCTTGAATCCATGGTCGAGAAATGGGTGGATTACTTAACTTTTTTAATCGGCTAGTTTCTACTTGAGCATATTCTTTAACGAGCTGATATGGCTGTAAATCAGGTTTTGGAATACCAAAAATAGTGTTCCAATGACTTGGATAGATCATTGCTGATATAACATCAACATGTTGTGCTATCGATGAGAAGTTTTGTCCGATCCCTCGTGCTTCTTTTATAACAGTTGCGTTTCCAAAAGTATCTACAGACATTTTCACATCATATGGCTTAAGTTTTTCACTAGCATATTTAACAAATTCAGTAACAGCAACCACGCGTTCGCGCCCATCATGATGCTGTTTGAATTTTCCTTTCTGATAGGTTAGATTTTTTTCAAACGTCTCGAATTTTTCTGGGAATCTAACATAATCGAATTGAATCTCCTTAAATCCCATCTTAGCAGCTAACACTGCAATACCGATATTATAATCCCACACCTCTTTAAGAAAAGGGTTGGTAAAGGAATCTCCACGGTCATTTTTCCAAATGCCATTATTTGTCTGGAATGATAAATTTGGATTTGTTTTGGATAAAACATTATCTTTAAAAACAACTATTCTAGCGATAGGATAGATCTTTTTAGTTTCTAAAGTACGGATTAGTTTTAAGGGGTCCTTGATATAGGGATATCCAGAATGGTAATAGGGTGATTGAATGGGTGGTTTAAAGGTAAGATGCCCATTATCATCTTTAATATCAATTACCATGGCGTTTAAATCTGTTTGTTCGACTAATGAAATGAGTTGAGGAAAAGATGGATCGTTTGTTTTGGTGGCCGAAACATAAATTCCTCTAATGGGTTCTTCTGAGGAAGAATCACGAGCTATGATTTGCCTAGCAGATAGAAGAGGTGAACAAACAATTAGGACAGTTAATAAAAGGGTTATTTTCCGCACATTCTCACTCCAATCCATTTTTTGATATTATCATTCACCCATATGCATTGATATATGTATTTCATAAACGCAAAAAAAACCAGCATCCCTTTGTAGGAAAACTGGTTCTTAATTTGTTAAGTAATAGCCGCCTTTGCCGTATAAAGTGATAAGAAAGTTTTAAACCACCACTCCTCAAAGTGGGTGTTCGCTAAAAGCTTCCTGCATGTCCTCCTTGTCGTAAAGACAGAGGCTTGTCATTCGCACTTTTGATAAAAACTCCCTGTTACAGCTTAAAGGTTAAAACTTTAATATCGTTACGTACAACGCAGCTTGTATTAGTATATTACTTTATTTTATGAAGTGATTCAATGGTATTTGTTCCCTTTAAATAATTTTTATTAGGTTTCCTTCCGAAAAAATTTGAACCAATGACGCCTAAGATGATTAATATGGATCCAATTATGTCATATAAATATATTTTTTCATCTAGGAATGCCGCACCAACCACAATGGAAACAATCGTTGAGAGATTAGAGAAAACACTCATTTGGGAAGCTTTCATTTTTGATAAAATATAATTAGATAGGAATGCTGTAATTAGGGATGCCATAATTCCTAAAAATAGGATCGAAATGATGAAACTTTGATCGGATAATGGGGTGACGAATTGTCTCATATTCCCCTGCTGAAAGTGTGAAATAATAGCAGCTCCATTAAAGAAAATAAAGCCAAAACCCAACATGTAATAAGTAATATCTAATGGTTTAAAATGGTTCGTCAAAAACCGGGCCATCACAGTATAACTAGCAATGGATAAGCAAGAAATGAAAAGAAGGCTAATACCTAAGAGATTGTTAAAATCAATTGATTTTCCCTTCATTATAAAAATAAAGATAACTCCAAAAACAGATAAAATAATGGATGATTTTTGAAAAATTGTCGTTTTTTCTTTTAAAAAGTAGGATGCTAAAATGGCAGTTAGAATCGGTGTTGATGCAAATAAAATACCTCCTTCTGAAGACTGCGAATATTTTAAACCAAATGCTTGAAAGCTAAAGA
>DASQIV010000294.1:0-3320 GCA_035631415.1 Pseudoneobacillus sp.
AATGGAAATCCCGGTGGAAATCCAATTTTACGGAAAAGTAGTAGAAGTAAAAGTGAATATTGGCGATTTTGTAAATGAAGGTGACGTTCTACTAGTTCTTGAATAAGTCTAATATTCTTAATTGTTTTTATGGAGAGATACGAACGGGGGGAAAATATGACAACTAAAACACCTAATGATATTTTATTTGATAAAAGACAAGAAATTGAAGCAGGTGGGCATCCTAAATACCACGAAAAGCTGAAAGAACAGAATAAATTATTTGTACGAGATCGTTTATCCAAGCTTTTTGACAACGGAGAATATGAAGAGGATGGGAAGTTTGCAAATTATACTGCTGGTGACCTTCCTGCTGATGGGGTTGTAACAGCCATTGGAAAGGTGAATGGTCAAACAGTGTGCGTAATGGCGAATGATTCTACTATAAAGGCGGGGTCTTGGGGAGCCCGTACGGTAGAAAAAATTATTCGTATTCAAGAAGTGGCTGAAAAATTAAAGGTTCCTATTCTTTATTTAGTAGATTCTGCTGGAGCGAGAATTACAGACCAATTAGAGATGTTTCCTAATCGCCGTGGTGCTGGGAAAATATTTTATAATCAAGTCAAACTTTCAGGTATGATCCCACAAGTTTGTGTATTATTTGGTCCGTCTGCTGCTGGAGGAGCTTATATTCCAGCTTTCTGTGATATCGTGATTATGGTCGATAAAAACGCCTCCATGTACCTTGGTTCTCCTAGAATGGCAGAAAAAGTAATTGGAGAAAAGGTTACGTTAGAAGAAATGGGTGGTGCAAGAATGCACTGTACCATTAGTGGTTGCGGTGATGAATTAGCACTTAATGAAGAAGAAGCAATTGAATCAGCAAGAAAGTATTTAAGTTATTTTCCTGCGAATTTCAGAGAAAAGTCTGCAAAAGTGGATGGGATTAGACCAAAGCTAGGAAGAAGATTAGAAGAAATCATTCCAGAAAATCAAAATGCACCATTTGATATGTATGAGTGTATCGATACATTAATTGACGAGGGAAGCTTTTATGAAATAAAGAAGCTATTTGCACCAGAAATCATTACTGGATTTGCACGAATAGATGGAAGAGTTATCGGGGTTGTAGCCAATCAACCAAAGGCTAAGGGTGGAGTATTGTTTGTAGATTCGGCTGATAAAGCAGCAAAATTCATTACACTATGCGATGCTTTTCATATTCCATTGCTGTTTTTAGCAGATGTACCTGGTTTTATGATTGGAACAAAGGTAGAAAGAGCTGGTATTATTCGCCATGGTGCTAAATTGATTGCTGCAATGAGTTCTGCGACTGTTCCTAAAATATCAGTGGTTGTCAGAAAAGCTTATGGTGCAGGTCTTTATGCAATGGCTGGCCCTGCGTTTGAACCTGATTGCTGTATTGCTTTACCTACGGCCCAAATTGCTGTTATGGGTCCGGAAGCAGCCGTAAATGCCGTATATTCAAATAAAATTAATGAAATCAGTGATCCGAAGGAAAGGCTTGCTTTTGTTCAAGAAAAACACCAAGAGTATAAAGAACATATTGATATTTATAAATTAGCCTCCGAGTTAATTGTCGATGAAATAGTCGCTCCATCAGAATTAAGACGAGTTTTGATTAATCGTTTTGATTTGTATTCTACAAAAGAAATGGATTTTAGCGAAAGAAAACATCCGGTATATCCAGTATAGAAAGAAAAATAAATACAAGTTATTGATGAGGATGCCCAAATCTATTCTTTTGGGTGATCCTCTTTTTTCTTTACCGATTTTTGTTTGGTATTTATTAAAGCTTTTATCGGTACAAAGCACTATCCTTTTTGGTAAAATATTGATAAAGAAAAAATAGAGTGAGGGATAGGAATGAAAATTGGAGTAATTGGTGGGGGATCAATAGGGTTATTGTTTAGCTACTATTTGAGTAATTTCTTTGAAGTCACTTTATATACCAATACAGTAGGACAAGCTAATGTCATTAATCAAAATGGAATACATCTGCATCAAAATGAAATGGTTAAAAGGGCAATGGTAAAGTCAAAGTGGGTGGAACATTGGTCTGGAGAAGATGATTTGACCATCATTGCAGTCAAACAATATCATATAGAAAATTTAGTAGATAAACTTACAAATGTTAAAACTCAAAAATCTAGAAACTATCTATTCCTTCAAAATGGAATGGGGCATTTGAAATATTTAAAGGATATAAATGCGGACTCGGTCCTTGTTAGTTCGGTTGATCATGGTGCGTATAAAATAAACTCCTTTTCTGTTAAGCATAATGGTATTGGTGAAACAAAAGTTGCGGTTTACAAAGGAGAGTTTAAGCTACCCTCATCGATTTTTTCAATTCCCAATTTTTCGTTTGTGATGCAAGATGATTATTACGAAATGCTTTTAACAAAGCTTGTTGTAAATGCAATTATTAATCCGATGACAGCACTGTTAAATGTAACGAATGGTGAAATAATTCAAAACCAGCATTTCTATTCTATTGCTACTAATTTATTTACTGAAATTAAAGAGATATTAGGTATGGAAAATGAAGAGTATTACTTCCAACAAGTAATAAGTGTTTGTCAAAAAACATCTAAGAATCGTTCTTCGATGTTGAAAGATATAGAAGCTCATCGACCTACTGAGATTGATGCGATTATTGGGTATATTTTAGAACAAGCGGATTTAAACAAAAAGGAAGCGCCGATTTGTCAAATGTTGTATCAATTCATAAAAGGGATTGAGGGTTAGGGGAGATATGATGACTAACGTGATTTCATCAGTTTTAGCCATATTTATTACCATTCCTATCCTAGCTTATTTACTAATTTTTATCATAAGTAAACAATTTACTAAGAATCATCGAAGGTCGGTCCATATGGCCTTAGATGGTAGTACGATTTTCTTTATTTTGTCGGTGCACTTTTTAGTGATAACCATTTGGGAAAAGTCTTTTTTATGGGCTATTTTTATTTTTATGTTTTGTTATGCTATGATTTTTATAATTATAAATTGGAAGATAAAAGGTGAAATTATCATAAATCGAATATTTAAGGGGTTTTGGCGTTTTAGTTTTCTCATTTTTTTATTTGCCTATATAGGATTAACTATTTTTGGTCTTATCCAATCAGTAAATTCTTATTTATAAAGCAAAGTTTTTTAAAGTTTTAAAAGACAGTGTTATACTCTTACCATATCAATATTGTTTACAAAGGAAAGGACGTACATAGATGGAGATTTTAAATCTCTCTTTGCCTGCAACTAATCGATTCGCATCAGGATATTTAAAACAAGAGTCAGAGATTATGTCTTTTTTTGATTAC
>DASQIV010000295.1:0-3149 GCA_035631415.1 Pseudoneobacillus sp.
GTGCACCGTGAACAACATTAAAAACGCCATTAGGTGCTCCAGCTTCAGAAAATAACTCTGCTAATCTATTAGCTAAAATAGGTGTCCTTTCCGACGGTTTTAGAACAAATGTATTCCCACAGGCAACTGCTAATGGAAACATCCATAATGGAACCATCATCGGGAAATTAAACGGTGTAATACCACCCACTACGCCTAATGGATACCGGAACATTTCTGAATCGATCTCCTCCGCAATTCCTGATAACGTTTCCCCCATCATTAGTGTGGGTGCCCCTGATGCGAATTCAACACACTCAATTCCACGCTGAACTTCACCATACGCTTCCTTATAGGACTTTCCATTTTCCAGTACAATTAACTTTGCTAGTTCTTCATGATTTTCAGTTAATAGGTAATGATATTTAAATAGTATTCTTGCTCTTTTAGGTACAGGTACATTTTTCCATAATGCAAAAGCATTTTTTGCTGCTTCGACAGCTAAATTAACGTCCTCTGTTGTTGAAATAGGCACCTTTGCTAATAATTCATTTGTTGCAGGATTGGGAACATCGAGTGTTTGAGAACTTTTTGAATTAACCCACTCACCATTAATATAATTTCTAAGTACGGCTGTATCATTACTTGTTACTGACATTGTTAAACCCCCTATTAGATAATTTCGTTTTATACTTTCTGGGCCAAATTCTGTATTTATAAACTTGTTTTACATATCTGCATAATAGCTTCCTATGTTTATATTATTCCTTATCCTTTATAATCTTTCATTAGACACAATGTAAAAAAACAAGAACCGTTTGTTCCACACTTTGAATTCTCCAATAAATAATTAAGTTTTTTCATTTTTCCCAAGTTATTTCTGCGTAGGAGAAAAATAATCATTTACCAGTAGCATAAACTCGATGGCGATACGTTTTTCATGTTCCATGAAGTTATCACCTAAGAGATTTTCAAGCTTTTGGAGGCGGTGGTACAACGTTTGCCTAACGATAAATAGCTTCTTTGATGTTTCCTGTTTAGAACCTTGACACTCTAAATAAGCTTTTAATGTTTCTAGTAATTTGCCATTATATTCTTTATCATATTGAATAACAGGTTCTAGGTATTCCATCGCCAATTCATGGAGATCCATATGTTTACTAATTAAGGAAATGAGACGATATAAATGCAAATCTTCATAAAAATAATAGAATTCTTTATGAGCCATTTTTTGCTGGATTCGAAGTGTTTCTTTAGCTGTAAAATAACTTTTATGCAAATCACTTAGTTGACTAACATACCTTCCGACTCCAATTAATACCTTGGTATTGCATTGATTTTTCATAAATTCTGTATCTTTTATCAATTCAATCGCCATTTTAATCCGTTCTTTTATACTTTTTTTGGTTCGATTATTTAATAGAATAAAAATAACTTCGTTTCTTTTTTGTACTGTAAATACCTCAAAACCATGCTGTTCAATAACAGACCGAAATAATAATTTTAAATACGTAATATCTTGTCTTGTTTTATCTTTTAAAGATAATAGTTTTGTTATGAATACAATCGCATCGTTCGTTCTTGCTTTTATGCCGTGATCCAATAAATATTCAGTAATGCTTTCGATAGGATGTTCTCCCTCTAACCACCCTTGAAGCCACTCAAACTCTTCTACTCTCTTTTTTTCTTCCACATATAAATCTCTTAACAAATGTTGAGCCAATGCAGTTGAAGTTCGGTCTAATATTAATAAATCATATTCACTAATAGGAATATCCTTTGAAAAAATGTATAACTCTGCGTATTCCTTGCCAAATAAATAAATTGGGGCATATCCAATTTGTTCAGTTGTATTTTTGTTTGCTTTTTTTAATTGATGAATGATCGAACTCTGTTCTTGACGATTTATTTCCGGTACAAATTCATATTCTTGGTCTTTTATTCGGAAAATGATTTGTATATCTAGAGCTGAAAAGATAGATTGAAGAATTTCTTCATGTGTTTCAATCGTTAACAATCGTTTATTTAAGCTTTGTGAATAGTTTTCTAAATCTGAAATCATAGTATATTGCCGATTAATCAATAAAGAGTGCATATCTTGTGTAATCTCTACAAAAGGAACCTCCTTATGAAAAACAATAATGGGAAATTGATGTTGATTAGCAATGTGTATAACTTCTTGTGGTATTTCGGACAAATAGGTTCCCATCTCGATACATAAGCCTGAGGCATTATTTTCGACAAGTTGTTCAACAATTGAGATAAATAGTGCTATATCTTCCTTCCAAGCCATACCAGTAGATAAAATGAGTTCAAATCCGTTTAATAGATTCCGAATACTTGTTACCTCAACCACATGTACCCATTTAATAGTTCGGTGTATTCCTTCTTCACCTGCTATTACGCAAGCATCTTCAAAGTGCTTTCTATCTAGAATATCAGCAACCTTTAGTTGAAAATGTTCCTTCATCCTTCAGCTCCCCCTGGGATCACACAACGTAAATATTGTAAAGATTAATATGTTCATCTTAAAAAAGGATTGGTAGTTTGACCCAATCCTTTTTTTGATAAAATACTAGTTTTTCTTTTTTTGATGAATAAGGAGACTAGAAAAATACTTTCGCGCATTGGCACTACCTATTTGAAGTGTTTCTTTTTTGTTATCGTTTGGATGTAGGAAGTCAACAGTAGCACCATTTAAATTTTCGATAACGTTATCTATGAGATATCCTTTTTGAATGAGATCATCGATTTTATCTCTTTCGCTTAGGAATTGTTGGTAATCCGACATTTTAATCCCCCCATATTCATCCTACTACTATTTTATTTATAATATTTAAAGAACATGCTCATTCTTAAACATCTAGGCTGCCTTTTTCATCATCAACAGTCCAATCGCGCCCTACAGATATACCCAAATATTTCTCATCACTCGGATCTTCTATTTCAGCTTGTTGATACTTTTTGAACCACCAATACTTTGCCAGTACATAGTAGATCCCTGCACCAATCAAAAATCCAACTAAAAATCCATAGTTTGGAACAAAATAAGAAGCGACAGCTCCAATAATCCATGCAATAAAGCCTGCCACATTTACTCCACCTAAGTATCGATACTGACCATGATCCTCATATAGTTCTGGCACATTTACTCTTCTTTTTCGAATTAA
>DASQIV010000296.1:0-4103 GCA_035631415.1 Pseudoneobacillus sp.
ATCCCCTGTTTGTTTGTTGTAGACGATTAGATCCTGCTTACCATCCCCATTCAAGTCAGCGAGGAGCAGTTGCTCCTGGGGTAAAAATGTTTCTTTCAACCATACCTCTGATGCTTTCTGTGGGAGATTGCGCGGAAATCCGTAAGAACCAGGTATGTCCACAACACGATGCTTTTCGACTACCACCACATCAGAATCTCCATGACCGGTGACATCTCCTAACAACAACTTCTTGTCTTCTGTTTCAAACGGCAATGTAACACGATTTGCCGGTGTAAATGGAACAATATCATATATGGACTTCCAACGATAGCCCTCTTTCTTGAAACCATCTATCAATCTATGAAGATACGAAACAGAAACACCTTTCTTATACCTATAAACCGGTAGTCCATCATTTACAACCTGCTTCCCATCCAGTCCTAGCTCTTTTTCCAAGTATGGAAATTCTAAAAAAGGATGAAAATATAATGAAGCTAATCCATTTCCTTGAGCAGCTTTTGACAGGATTCGATCGACTGATTTTCCATCCGTAACATAACTGTAAGGTGCCGGCACATAAATAGATCCAAGGCTATCCTGACCATAAGTGTTGATAGTATCATAGACATTTAAGTCCTTAAAAGAGCGCAGTGAATACAGATCAGGTTGATACAGGATTCCTACGTAGGAACGAAACACCTTCTCTTGTTCTCGGGTGTTCTTATAATGAGGTGATTCCCAGAATGCAGGTTGTAAACCAACTCTACTAAAGGCATTCAAACTATTGGTGATTCGTTCGGCTGCATAAGAGTTTTCCTTTGTTTCAGGCGCTCCATCCACATTAAATTCAGCACCTGTTCCAGAATTCTGACTATCGTCTGCCTTAACAGAGTCACCATACTGGTGACTATATCCGTGCATCCCTAAGACACCACCCCGCTGTTCAGCTTCTTTCAGCAGTTTGACAAATGCTCTTACAACTTGATCCGGATTAGGGTCGTCAATGCCTCTTTCACTCCAAACTCCATCCGCTCCCATACTCATCCTTCTTGGAATGACGGCTACGTGAAATGGCATATGCTCCGACTCTATGTATTCTAAAACCGCCCGTAACTTTCCTAAACCTTCTAAACTATTATATTCACCACCCGTTCCAACATCTTCTAGACGAATCATTGCATGCCGCTTATTGACGTTCGGATAGATGTTCTCACCTGTATAAGTTAATAGATATAAGAGGGCTACAACTCCTACAACAAGTCCAAATGCAATTAGACTAAATCGTTTCCATATTCTTCGATTCAAGCTTTTTTAACCTCCGGTTTCTGAATATTTTCGATTCTATTCCGATGAAGATATCCTATCTGTTTTTATTTATTCAGAAATTTTCTAAAAGATATTCTATTGGGAAATTATATCATTACCTAGTTAAAATTAACTATAAGGTTTGCACTACCTTTGTAATAAAAACCTAAGAAAACGAATATGAAAGTCAGTATTCTCAAGATTATTCTTTGGCCAACATTTTCCTAAGAGTTAGCAGTTTATGTATCAACTTTTTAACTCTTATACAGTAACTGGGTATTTTTCCTAGTTTAGTATTATAATATTTATACATAACCTTACTACTTAATAAAAAAATAAGAATAGGGCTATTAAGTTAGATGCGTTGCGTTCTTTGTTTTTTTGAAAAGGGGTAACATCTCAATGATAAATTTATCGTACTGGTTGATTAATATTCTGTTTATCTTCATTGTGTCATTGGATTATAAAAAAGACCAAACTCAACTAACATGGAAAACCTTTTTGCCTATTGGTTTACTTTTGTTACTTATAATAGGCTTTTTATTTTCTAAATCTGCTACATTTTGGTACTGGATTGTTAATTTCTTTTTGATTGACTCGCATCTTTGGAATTGGAATCAATTATTTTCTCAAATACCTTTTAATGATGGAGCACTATTTCGTTTATATAAGCCAAAATTATTCACCCTTTTTATGCGGTGGGTTTACGATTACGGCTTCATCCTAGCATGGGGAGCGTCAGTCATCCGTAGCTTTCTAACACGTAGTGCAGGAAAAATGATTCGCTATACCTTGTCTAGCCACATGCTGCAGCTTCCGATTATCGTCCCTTTTTATGCTACTGTTATGCTTCAAGAGGTATGGTATGTAAAAGGTAATCCTGATGGGATGGCTCGTCATTTATCCGGAGATGAATTGCTTGAAACAGTTCAAAACTGTTTCCCAAGCATGCATACCTCCGTCTCTTTTGCCATTCTGTTACTTGCACTACGAGAGAATGGGAGACTTTTTAAATGGGGCATGGTTACCTACTGTTCTCTAGTCATCTTCTCTACTCTTTACTTAGAGATTCATTGGGTTTTAGACGTATTAGGAGGTATTTTGCTTGGATATGTTGCAGTGAAGATGGTCGATTGGGTAACTTTAATTTATCATCAGCGAAAGAAAAATCATCCAATTCTTCAATCTTGTCTTAAAAAGGAACGGAACATTAAAAAGCCGTAAACTATTGATATCAATGGTTTACGGCTTTTTCGATTTATTCATAGTTTAAAACATCTTTTACGGATATTCTTGTTGCCCTCCAAGCAGGAAGGAGACTCGCGATTACAGACAAAATTAATGCAATGATCATCCAATAGATAATACCTGAAAGGGGATACACAAAGAAAAGAGGTGTTTCAAACAAATTCTCACCAATATGATTGGAAAGGACTTTACTAATTGGAAATGCCAAGATTGCAGCAATACAGCTACTAATAAAACCAATGATCATGGCTTCCACGATTAAAATCCACCATATGTTTTGATTTGATGCTCCAATACTTCGCATAATTCCAATTTCTTGTTTACGCTCAATGACACTTAGACTCATAGTACCCATTAATCCTAGTCCAGCAATTACGCATATTAGTCCTGTCATCCCAAATAATAAAATCACGATAATCTCACTGCGAGATTCTTCCTTTTTGACCAGGTCCTTCATCATTATTGGTGATTCGATTGTGAACCCATCAGATAATAATTGATTTTTTATTTTTAAGCCCAATTTTGAGACATTTACTTGTTCCTCGTTCTTGATTTGAACTTGTAATACATTTATCCGCTCGTTCCTGTCAAGTAAGTTAGAAATCGCCTTGTAACTGACAAAGAAATCAATCCTACGTGGAATAGCCGCAAATCCAGCTACTTTCCAGTTTGATTCCTTACCGTTGATATTCAACTTAATAAAGTCTCCAATTTTAATATTCTTTTCATTCCTCAATAACATTTGATTTACAACAATCTCATTAGTTCTTGTATCTGATAACCAGCGGCCCTTTATGATGGTAGGTTTATTAAATGACGTGCTTGGGTTTACTCCCAATAAATATAACTCCATTGTTTTTGTATGATCATCTCTGACCATGGTTGAAAATGACTCAATAGCCGTATCAATTTTTTTTATTTCTTTTATTTCTCTTAGAGATTGTTCTATTTTTTTACCCTCATCAAAAGAGGGCAATAAATATTGAATATCATAATTGGCATAACCCAATGTTTTTTCAACCGTATCTTGGATAGAGTATTTTATACTAAAGACTGATAAAACCATTGATCCACCAATACTTAATGTAATAACTGTTAGAAATAACCTCCCCTTACGTCGAAAGGAATTTCTTAATGACAATAATAAGGGACGAGGAAGTCCAGTAAATTTATGCAAAACATTATCTATCCACGATACACCAAAAGTGTGAAATGAATGCCCCTTAATGGCATTTGCTATGGGTTCCTTCCCTTGTAGAAATATGGGAAAGACAGCGACTAGCAATGGCATCAACAGACTAACCCAAACTTGCAAAATAATGACCTTAAACGATGGCTTCAAAATGTCCGTATCAAAGTTAAGTAAATCCACAGATTTCTGAATAAGCACTCTGGATGTCCATAAACTTATCGGAATTCCCCATACAAGTGCGATAATCCCAACTATGGCCACAATTCTCATGTACATAAGGATGATATCCATGAATGAAGCACCTATTACCTTCATAACCCCTATTTGCCGCCGTTGACTGATCATGATTGCTGAAATGGTATTAAAGATTAATCCT
>DASQIV010000297.1:0-2976 GCA_035631415.1 Pseudoneobacillus sp.
CCCAGTAAGTTAGACTAGTGGCAAATGAAACGGTGCAAAGTCTGCCTGATTTTGATATGGATGCTGCTATTAGTTTTACTTGTTTGTTAGAGGCAGCCTATGAATCCGCAAGCGAGGGAAAACGGTTTTGTATTAAGCTTCAGACCATAAGACAATATCATTTAATAAGTTTATCAAAACATATAACGCTTGGGAATTGATCCCAAGCGTTTCTATTATTCAAGTATTTGATTAGCTATTTCAACTATTTCTTTTTTATGTTGTTCTTTTGAAATAGTATCATTCATATAGACAATCGTATATGAAATACCTTTTCGATTAAAATTTAACCCATTCTCGAAGTAATATCCTGTAATATCGTTATTTAAGTTAATTTTTTCTGCTTCTTGACTCATTTCTAAAAATTCTTCATTAAAAGCGATAATTTTTAGAAGAATCTTTTCTTCTTTATTTTTTGAATTTGTAGTGAATTCAACCCATACTTTTTTACCGTCATGAGAGTTATCGTTAATGATAGGCGGTTGAAAAGGTTTTGCATTAAAAGGTAAATTTTCAGGTAATTTCATTTCAAACGGAAGTGCATTTAGTCCAACCATTACTGAAGGTGCTTTATAAGTAATAGGAATGTTATTTTCTTGATCTTTTGATACATCTTGCATTTCTACTTCTTTTAATTTAGATGTGTCGAGCGTTCCGTTTTTAGCGTTTTGGCATCCCATGAGTAAAAGTAAAATGAGTACCGAAATTGAAAATGTTATTTTCATAGTATATCCCCTTAAACTAGTATCTATTTATAGACGATTTACGAAATGAAAAGTTTCATCTATACATTCATTTTCAATTTCATCTCAAAAAATTATGACTTTTACGCAAAAACATGTCTCTAATAGTTAATATGCCTTGTTCCGTAATACGGTAATAAATCCGTCCAATATATCATGGCTTACAGGAAATCCTTTACGTTTATAGAATTCCAATGCATCATCATTGCCATTTGATACATAGATAAAATAATCTTCGACTTCATCAAATTGCTTTAACCAGTCCATAGACATGTTAAAGAGCTTAGATCCAAGCCCGTATTGTCTGTACTCTTCTTTAATATAAAATTGAGATAAACAGCCTACATGACTTTTTTTAACAGATGAGAGGTCAAAAAAAGTGGCAAATTCATTTGAATATGCTTCTTTTGGCGATATATTGGAATATACATAGCCTACTATTTTATCATCATCTTTCACTACCACAATATAATTGTGAATAGCATTCTTTATGGAAGGAATCATCCGTGTTTCAAAGTTCATATTATCAAACAATTCCGGTTTTATGTATGCTTTTGATTTTTGAAAAGCCATCAGTTCATTACATAATTCTCTACAATATTCCTTTTTTTCTTCAGGGATCACTTCAAATGTTAAATTTACAATATTTTCACTCCTTTTAATTTTTTACTATTAATAGACATTTAAATTTAGTGCTTTATGCTTTTACAAATACTTTTACAACTACAGTATAATCTTATTACATTATAATATGAAAACAAGTACGCAGAAATTTAAAGATTAGGTCAGAAAAAATGGATTAGAGGAGTGATCTAATTTTAGAAAAAACAATTAATAATAACAGTGACCGCCCATAAAACCTCGTATTGAACAAGGTGGAGGAAAATGGAGATTCCACCAAGAGTTGAATATTCCCTTACAAAATGAGGGAGAGGATTTAATACCTGGGTAAACATATGCAAAATAAATGATATATTTGCCAAAGCCCATTAATTTTCATTCGAGAAGGAAACCTAAATTAGTAATCTAATAAAAAAAGCGATTACCTCAAAATGGAAGTAATCGCTATAGAAGATTGTCTATATGCCTTGTACTATATAAGTATGTCCAAAATAGAAAAGTGACTAATTAGTTTGTCTATTCTTTTAAAATATGGTTTTATTAAACAACTATGTTGAAGTTCTCTTTACATAATGGAAGTAAGATATGAGGTGGAATTTGTGAAAAAAGTATTCATTTGGTCAAGAATATTATTTATTACTAGCTGTATTTTGGTAATTGGTGGCTGTAGCACAGAATACACAGAAGACTACACGAAAGATTACGGTACCTTCCTTGATGAAGTTCTAGGAGATTGGAAGGTTGTTAGTACAAAAAAAGAACACTATACTTCTAAAAATGAAAATGAGTTAAGTAAAGATTATGTTACGTGGGATATAGCATATATAGATAAAAACGGTTCAGAAAAGATACTCCAACTTAAAAACGATGAACCGATAGCCTACTACTTAGTTCAACATTTAGGGGAATTGTTCGAAAGTGAATTTAAAAAAGAGTTTACTGAAATAGAGCAGGTCTCTCTTATTGACAATAATGTAGTTAAAGAGGAACGTTACTACGATGTTCTTGAAGAACTACCTGTAAACGCTAATAATCTATTTGCATATAGAGATTTTACATTAAAAAAACCTTTTGAAACTTCAAACTTTTATGTATTTGTCGATTTTAATTTTAATGATAAAAATTTATCAAAAGATGAGCAAATTGAGATGTGGCTGGAAAAGGAGAAAAAAATACTTGAAATAATTCCGAATATACATATGATTAGCTCTCTTGAGGTTGATGCAAGTAAGGGTGAGATATATAAAAACTTTTACATAGCTGGAGAAAAAGTGGAAGTTGATGGCGGTGGTCAGTATATGTATGATTATCGATCAAAGCTTCAAAGTAGTGTTTCTAAATAATAAAGTATAGAGGAATTAATATTTCATCATCTTATAAATATATATTTTCAATTATTAATAAAAAAATCATTCTTGGTGGAAGAAGTAAAAAAATTGGTTAAATAGCACCCTTAGCTATTCAATATTATTTTGGAGGTGGAAGAAATTGATAGGCGATTTGATAGAATTAGTGGGTAATTTGTTTCTTATTTTTGACACTCCATATAAAAAACGAGCTGCTAAAGAAAATC
>DASQIV010000298.1:0-5450 GCA_035631415.1 Pseudoneobacillus sp.
TCTTCTAAGAGTTGAGGTTTTTTGATGATAAAATATATCGGATATACTGCTTTGTCTATTTTGATATAGATTAAAATTTTTTTGCTATGAAGTAAAAATAAAAAGCATCGGTAATCACCGATGCTTTATTTATCTTATTCAAATGTATTTTACAAAGTTTCATAATATAGTAGAGAAAATTCAAGGATGAGGTGATCGTAAGGATATTAAATGAAAATAGAAACTCAAACTTGCTCGTAATAAATTTTTTAATGAATATGACGAAATACACCAACAACTTTACCTAAAATAGAAACATTTTGAAGAATAATAGGCTCAAGTGAGGAATTTTCAGGTTGTAAACGGAAGTAATCTTTCTCTTTAAAGAACCTTTTTACTGTTGCTTCATCCTCTTCTGTCATAGCAACGACAATATCCCCATTGTTTGCTGTCCTTTGTTGTTTAACAACTACAAAGTCTCCATCTAATATTCCGGCTTCTATCATACTGTCACCCATTATTTCAAGCATAAAAACATTTTCATCGGCAGGGGCAAAGCTTGCGGGAAGTGGAAAATACTCATCGACATTTTCGATTGCTGTTATGGGTAATCCAGCCGTAACCTTTCCGATAACCGGTACATTTATAACATTTTGCATTGGAATATTGGACTCCTCTAGGTCTAATATTTCAATGGCTCTTGGTTTAGTAGGGTCACGTCTAATTAAACCTTTTGTTTCGAGTCGAGCCAAATGCCCGTGTACAGTAGAGCTTGAAGCGAGACCTACAGCTTCTCCGATTTCACGAACAGATGGTGGATAGCCTTTTGATCGTACTTCATCTTTTATAAAGGCCAGTATATCTTGCTGGCGTTTGGATAACTTTGTCATAATAACGCACCTCGTGTTCATTTGTTGTCCTAATTATAGCATGTATTTCCAATACATACAAACATAAGTTCGTGAAAGTGTTGACAACAAACAAATGTTCGTATTATAATAAAAACACAAAAGACGAACATATATTCTATAAGAGGTGTAATGATGAAAAAACTTTGGTCTACCTATTCATATACAATTTTATTAATGATTATTAGTTGCATATCTGCAATATTTCTAGGATTTACATCTGATAAAAATGAACAGGATTATTTGAAAATAACTATAAATGCTGGTGATACGATTTGGGAAATGGCTGATCAATATTCTATGGATAGTAACATGTCCAAAAAGCAGTTTGTAAACTGGGTTGTTTCACATAATAATATAGAAGAAAAACATCTATACCCTGGTGCTGAACTCGTTCTTCCTATTAAGGATCACTCATACGAAAATGGAACTGAGTTAGCTAGTGCAATTGGAGATTAATTGATGAGAGCAATAATCTATTGTAGGGTTAGTACGAATAAAGAAAGTCAAGAAACTTCTCTTAGAAGGCAAGAAGAAGAATTAAAAACACTTGCAAGTAGTCTGGGGTTTGAAATAGTTGAAACCATAAGGGAGCAAGCAAGTGGTTATACTTTTGAAAGAGAAGGAATTTTCGAATTATTACGGCTTATAAAAGAAGATACCATTCATGCCATTTTAATTCAGGATGAGACTAGATTAGGGAGAGGGAACACTAAGATTGCCCTTCTACATTGTATAATGAAAGAAGGAGTCAAGATATTTAGCATCTCACATCAAGGTGAATTACAACTATCTGAAGCTGATTCGATGGTATTGCAAATTGTTGCGATAGTTGAAGAATATCAACGTACCATTCATAACCTGAAAATCAAAAGAGGAATGAAACGAGCAGTACAAAATGGATATAAGCCTCAGAAAAATTTAAAAAATCTCGGTGCAGCAGCGGGTAGAGAAAAAATAGAGGTTCCTATTGAGGAAATTATTCGTTTAAGAAAAAATAAATTAACATTTGCAGAAATAGCAGCAACATTAAAGGGATTTGGATATCCTGTTTCAAAAGCAACAGTCCATAGAAGATATCTAGAATTTATAGAATCTATAGAAGAGTAGACCATTTACCTTGTCAAATGGTCTATTTTTTAGTACTATCATGTAGTGATTTAGGGGGTATCCCTTAAATTTATAGTACATGAAGAGAAAGAAGGGTTGAGTGTGCTTCCACATGAGAAAAGAATTGCCCGTATAAATGAGCTGGCGAGAAAAGCAAAAGCAACCGGATTAACAGAAGAAGAAGCAAAAGAGCAGTCTAAGCTACGACGTGAATATCTTGAGGAATTTCGATCTTCTATGTTAAATACATTAACAAATACAAAAATTGTTGATCCGCTTGGAAAAGATGTCACGCCAGAAAAAATTAAAGATTTGAAATCAAAAAATAAATTGCATTAACCTGTTAGGAAGAGGCTTTTGTTATCTTCCTTCCTTTACATAAATAAGCCGACTTTGTGTCAAACTGTTTACAAAGTGGCTTTTTTGACTTAATGAAGAAGTTATTGTTTGAATTACAAATCTAGAGACATTAATATTAAGGTAAAGTAAGAAATGGTCTTTGGTATATCTTACTAAGATTTATATGAAGGGAATGTATGTAATGTTAGATAATATCGATACTCTATCTGTTGCTTCAATACGAACATTATCCATGGACGCTATTGAAAAGGCTAATTCTGGACATCCAGGAATGCCAATGGGGGCTGCTCCAATGGCGTATACGTTATGGACTCGTTATATGAATCACAATCCGAAGAATCCAAACTGGTTTAATCGCGACCGTTTTGTTCTGTCTGCTGGACATGGGTCCATGCTGCTATACAGTTTATTACACCTATCTGGGTATGGGTTAACAATGGAGGATATTAAATCCTTCCGACAATGGGGAAGTAAAACACCTGGACATCCAGAGTTTGGGCATACAGCTGGTGTTGAAGCGACAACAGGACCATTAGGTCAAGGTATTGCTATGGCAGTAGGAATGGCAATGGCAGAACGACATGTTGCAGCAGTTTATAATAAGGATAAATATGATATTGTGAATCATTATACATATAGTATCTGTGGAGATGGCGACTTGATGGAAGGGGTTTCTGCAGAGGCTGCATCTTTAGCGGGGCATCTTCGACTAGGTCGATTAGTCGTATTATACGATTCAAATGACATCTCATTGGATGGAGAGTTATCCCAATCTTTTTCTGAGAGTGTAGCAGACCGCTTTAAGGCATATGGATGGCAATACCTACGTGTAGAAGATGGAAACGATATGGAATCCATTGCTAAAGCGATTGAAGAAGCAAAGCAAGATTTAGATCGTCCAACTCTTATTGAAGTAAAAACAATCATTGGTTATGGTTCTCCCAATATGGCTGGTACTTCAAATGTACATGGCTCACCGCTAGGTGCTAATGAATTAAAGTTAACAAAAGAAGCATACAAATGGACATTTGATCAAGATTTCCATGTAACACAGGAAGTCTATGACAATTTCCAAAAATTAGTAGTAGAAAATGGGCAAAAACAGGAAAAAGATTGGAACGATCTGTTTAATCAGTATAAACAAGATTATCCTGAACTTGGTGCTCAATTAGAGTCAGCTTTGAAAAATGAGTTGCCAGAAGCTTGGGATAAAGATATTCCGGTATATTCTGAAGGGAAAAGTTTAGCTAGCCGTGCATCATCCGCAGAGGTAATAAACGGTATTGCTAAAAATCTTCCTACCTTCTTTGGTGGATCTGCAGATTTAGCTGGTTCAAATAAAACTACGATTAAAGGTTCTCCAGATTTCTTACCTGGTTCCTTTGAAGGGCGTAATATTTGGTTTGGAGTACGTGAATTTGCAATGGGTGCGGCACTGAATGGAATGGCTTTACATGGCGGTGTCAAAGTATTTGGGGGGACGTTCTTTGTGTTTTCTGACTATTTACGTCCAGCAATCCGTTTAGCTGCCTTAATGGGATTACCAGTTACTTACGTTTTTACACATGATAGTATCGCTGTTGGAGAAGATGGTCCTACTCATGAACCTGTAGAACAATTACCAGCATTACGTGCTATGCCGAATTTATCTGTAATTCGCCCTGCAGATGGAAATGAAACAGCTGCAGCTTGGAAACTATCGATTGAATCTACAAATAAGCCTACTGCTTTAGTTTTATCGAGACAAAATTTACCAACATTACCAGGGACAGATAAAAATGCATATGAAGGAGTTTCAAGAGGTGCTTATGTCATTTCGCCAGCTGGCAAAGAAACGCCGGATGCATTATTACTTGCTTCAGGATCAGAAGTGAATTTAGCTGTTGAGGCACAAAAGACTTTAAAAACAGAAGGTATTGATGTGTCAGTAGTAAGCATGCCTTCATGGGATCGTTTTGAAGCACAAAGTAAAGAATATAAAGAAAGTGTTTTACCAAAGTCAGTTAAAAAACGTCTTGGTATTGAAATGGCTGCATCATTAGGTTGGCATAAATATACAGGTGATGAAGGGGATGTTCTAGCGATTGATCAATTTGGAGCATCTGCACCTGAAAAAGTAGTTTTGAAGGAATATGGTTTCTCTGTAGAAAATGTTGTAGCAAGACTGAAGTCTTTACTCGAAAATTAATAAAGGCTCTTTTCGGGGGAAAATGCTGTTCATTTCTCCCGTAAACTTTGTTGCACAAAGATATATTTCTCAAAAAAGGAGGCGGGAAAGAAGACTAAATATCTTCTTCCTACTCCTATTAAAAAAAGCGAACTAGAATATCCTAGTTCGCTTTTTGGTTTGGGTGCTAGTGTAACTACTAGGACCATTAAGTAACTTGCTACATCACAAGTAATTATAATCAATCTATTTATTATGAAATAAATTTGCCGCGGTCTTTTCCCACCTGAATGTTTTAACCTAAACGATGTTAGCCCTACCTCTCTAACATCCTTACGGCTCCGAAGCCGATCCAGTGTGAATAAGTCCTAAAAAAAACAATAGTAGAATGCCAAATCATTTACTTTTATAGTTACAAGTTACTTTTATTTCGAACGAAATTTAATTATATCAATTGTTTTAAAATGTGTCAATATATTTTATTCGTTTATTGGTATTTGCTTTACATCATTATTCTAATAAATGCCTGTCAAATGATTATCTGGAAACTATTTCTTTAAATAAAAAAAGAATTTGATTTCAAAGTGACATAAAAAATTAATTATTTGGTATAATAATTATGGGAAAATTGCAAATTCGACAAAAAAAGTCATATTTTTTAACATCTTCAGACAAACGTTTCTTTTTCCTTTTCTTATAATAGGTAATAGGAGTTTGTCCACAAGGAGTGATCAAGATGAGAGTGTACCAGCTTTACTTGATTGAAGATGAATTTGCGAATCACTATTTTGGTAGAGAACGTATGTTCTTTGAATTATTTCTTGAAAGTGAATTTTGCCTTGGAGAATTAAAAAAGATAATAAAAAAACAAATTCAATATATAACAAAACCGATTCCATCTTTACGGATTCATCAGATGCTTCACC
>DASQIV010000299.1:0-2058 GCA_035631415.1 Pseudoneobacillus sp.
GTCTAAAACATATGGTGTCACTACACTTTTTTGTATTTAATACTCCTAAAAAGGAACAATAAAGGTACGGAACAATTTGAAAGTAATTAGTCAGGAGGATGAAACTAAATGAAAAATGAGGGTAAAAATAAACAGGAAGAAAATTTAAATCAAGTATTAATATCAAAAGCTAATGAAGAAGAATATGAAATAAGTTCAACAGGATACGGTTTAGTATCGGAGGTTGAAGAAAAGTCAGATTCTAAAACGATGCAGGGCACAAATCCATCCTATGACGGATTATAAAAGGGGAGGTCCTTAATGAAAGAGCTAACTAAAATGAGTTATTGTGAACAGTGTGGCAAAGAGACCCTTCATCTTTTAAGAGAAGATGCACTAGAAATAGAATCTGTTTGTAAAGAATGCCACCATGACGAAGAGATTGTTAAGTCTTTTTTCTAATGAAGAATTTTCATATCCACATATATGATCTCCGGTGCATTTCATGTACCGGGGGCAGGTTCTCTTATTAAGCCTCACTGTTCATAAATAACTTACTGTAAGGACTGAGAATCCCTTATCTACAAATATTCTCCTAATTCAACGCAAGTTTGCGGACACCAGTACCTTTATTTGCCCCAAATCACCCAAAAATGCATTAAATTAACTATATAACGGAACGTGAGTCCTTTTACTTACAAAAATTATTGATTTTTACTGAAATAGCGGAACGTATGTCCGCTTCAATTTCCAATTCGTTATAGTAAAGAAATTTTCTAATTTTTCCATCGTAATTTTGATGCACTTATAATTTATTAGTAATTGGGAAATCATTGTGTTATAGCAATATTGTTTCATATTTACATTAATTAACTGAAAAGGTAAATACAAATGGCCCTTTTAATAACTTGCTTCTTAATTATAATGATTACTTATAATGGCTATTGGAGAGAATGGAAGACTTACCATACAACAATCCTATACATTGTGATTTGCAACGTTTTTCAGAATATGGTCACTGGAGACTATATTTTATGGAAGTTTCATCCTTATCCTTTACCCTCACATGAACACGCGGATATTTTTATGTCTATTGTCAGTTTGCCTTTATTAACATTGTTATATCTAGCTGTCTTTTTCAAATCAAATTTAATTCAACACAGAGTCAAAATCTTCATGATATGGACTATAAGTTCTGTGGGTATTCAATATTTCCTCTACAAAATAAAATACGTTTCCTACCATCATGGCTACAAATTTTGGATGGAACCACTATTTTATTTAGCCATGTATTCTTTTTTACCATTACACCATAGAAGACCTTTGTTAACGTATCTATTAACGGTTTTAGTTGTGCTATTTTTTATTACTTATTTTAATGTGCCGATCGGGAGTTAATTAGAATTGAAATTACATAGATAGGTGAAAAAATCGCAATTTTACTCTGATTCGTCTAAAAAAATGGTTTTGGTGGTTCCATCATTAATGAACTGGTACAATGGGAAATAATAGGTAATAGATTGGAAAAGATTTCTAATGGAATCTTTTCTATCAGCAATAGAGCTTAAAAAATCATTTTATAAAACAGGAGATAGAAATCAGTATGCACGTAAAATCAGTTCAGTTAATTGAAGCCACTCAAACCATGTTAGAAGAAGTAAATGAGATTTATTTGAAATGTCGAGAGAGTTTATTCGGAAACGGAATTCTCCAATGGAATGACCAATATCCGAATAGAGAATATTTTATGGAATGTATAGAAAATAAAGTTTTGTTTGTTCTTATGGATGATTCAAAAATACTTGGTCATGTTGTTCTTAATGAGTGGGAATCTGAAGAATGGGATATGATCCCATGGGAGGGTAGTAAACCAATCGTGATCCATTCTTTAATGATTAATCCTCTTTTACAAGGAAAAGGCATGGGGACCGATTTTGTTAAACTATGTGAAAACTTTGCTAAGGAACTAGGTTACAAGAGTGTAAGATTAGATGCTTTTTCACGGAATGAGATAGCCATACATTTATATGATAAACTTGGATATCAAAAGAGAGGAAGTGTCATTTTTCCATTTAAACC
>DASQIV010000300.1:0-7904 GCA_035631415.1 Pseudoneobacillus sp.
CACCAGCATACAAATATAATGGAACATCTTTTCCATTTGCATTATCAATCAAATATTGCCCTTGTGCGGCACCTACCGCTACGCTATCGAATGTAACGTAATAATCAACAGCATCTGTATTGGTAATCAAACGATCGTATGAAATCACTGTGATATCTTCTTTTTTAGCAGCTTCCACCGCAGCAGCTGCTGCATCTCCATCTTGTGGGCAAATGATTAGCACTTTGATACCTTTATTTATCAATGTTTCAACATTTTCTTTTTCCTTAGCCGAAGATCCTTGGCTAAATAAAATCTCTGTTGTATATTCTGAGTCTTTTAGAGCATCTTTAAATCTTTGTTCGTCCTGTACCCATCTTGGCTCATCTTTAGTAGGCAATACGATACCGACATCAACTGATCCACCACCGTTGTTACAAGCTGCAAGCATTCCTGCAAACATCATGACAATCAGAAAAGTAGAAATCGTTTTCAAAAATTTCTTCATTTTTTTACCCCCTTGAACTGTTTTTGTATAATTACAGTTCAATTATATGTTGGAAGTTAGACGGTGAAAGCGCTAACAACTAGTATTCTTTTAATATTATCTGGAATTTTTTAGCTTTTTGGGATGCAAGCGGACAGTTCTCTCGCTTCGTTTTTGGAGCTTACAAAAAAGCGTCAGGCCCCCCCGATGGACAACAGTCCATTTGTGGTGGAGCCTGACACAATTTTGACGATTTTCTCTTTGAAATGAAATCTATTAAATAGACGAAACGAACCTATTCTATTTAAATACAGTTTGGCTATCTGCTCTTGTCCAATGATTCGCCATTAAAACTTCACACGATTCTCAAATACATAGCTTTCAATATCCTCTTTGAGTGCACTAAATCCAAGAGGACGGGTTTCATATTTGTCCGGCTGTTTAAATTTGTAATTAGTGATTCTAACTAATCCCGCTGTTCGTAACAAGGTTAGATGATAGTGAAGATTGCTTTTGGATAGCTTCATTTCTTTGCCTATCTCCGTGAAGGTTTTCGGTTCATCAGATAAGTATTGCAGAATCCGTAATCTTTTCGCATCGGCTAGTGCCTTTGTTTTTCGCATAAAGCTTATAGATGGTATCATTGAGCTCTCGCTTGGTTGGTCAATCGGAATATGGACAAATAGCGTATGGTTCAAATCATAGATTCTATTGAGCGGCGCCATATGATAAGAAGGCACTAATATCACATGATGTAAATCCTCCATCGGAAAAATGCGTATTCCATTTGTACAATTTTCTACGAAATCAACAGGGTCCATTGTCTGCGATTTTTCTTTTAAAAATGAAGCCATGTCGGCTAACAGATTTATCTTTTTTTCTTCCATTGAATAAACATCGTTCCAACTTACAAGTAATTCAGAATAAAAATCCCGAAATGCCCCGAGATCCTTCGGCTGCTGTTCTCCCAAATAAGGTATAAGCATTTCATAAATTTCTCCCACCGAAAATTCATGAAACCACTGTAAAAATTCAGATAAAGAGTTTTTTTTCGGACATTTCCACATCAGAATCATTAAATATCCTATATATTCCAGTTTCTCCTCATCTTTAGTCTTCTCCTTAAAAGAAGGGCTTACTTTTGCTTCCATGGTTTCAAACCATTGTTTATCTAAATCGTAATGAGATTTTTTATGGGTAAAAACGGTCATGCTCAAAGCTAGTTCGTATAGAGGATGAAAATCTACTTCTGTTTGATAGGTCATAATGGTTGCGATCCCCTTTTTTTAAAAATTATTGACATATTCAGAATATAAAATATAATGGAACTAATTTCAAGTTCAAAAATTTTTGAACTTCACAAAAAGGAGGGTTAGTATGCTTGATTTACTAAAAAATCGTTCCTTTTTTATCGTGTGGCTGGGTCACGCGATCTCAAGCTTAGGAAATACGTTTTCTGCCTTTTCGATTGCTTATCTTATTTATGACATGACAGGATCTAAATTAGCAATGGGCAGCATTATGGTTGTATTTTTTGTATCCAGGTCGACAAGCTTATTATGGTTCGGACCGTATTTGGATAAATGGGATCGAAAAAAGGTGATGATTTTTTCGGAATGGTCAGGGGCGATTGTATTCTTATTCCCTCTCATCATGTTTTCCTTAGGAAGCCTTGAAATATGGCATTTAGTTGCTGTGTTAGGTGTAACCGGGTTAACAGTCCCATTGTACCAGCCATCTTGTTTGGCCTATATTTCACAAATTTTGCCGAAAGAAAAACTCTTAAAAGGCAATTCCATCATGGATAGCACAGGGCAGCTGATGATGTTAGTAGGTCCTGCCTTAAGTGGTGTACTTCTTTACTCATTCGGGGTAAAAGTGATTTTGATTAGTTTAGTCCTATTATTAGGCATTGCAGGAGCTCTGCTACTGTTCGCTACTTCTACCTCCCATTCTCAAATAAAAGAGCAAGAAAGTTGGGGCACAAGATTCAAAGAAGGAATTTCTATTTATAAAGAGCATACGTTTTTATTATGGTTGGCCCTATTGTTGGTGGTTCTTAATTTTTGTAAAGGAGCCTTTTTCCCGATGTTCTTACCCTATATAACAGAAGTCATTGGAGGCACTACCTTTCATTTTGGACTTTTTGAATCATCATTCGGACTTGGCATGATCTTAGGGACATTATGGGTTGGTTTTAAAAAGACGAATCCTAAACACTTACGCACGGTCATCCTCGGCTCAGTCATTGTCGACGGATTGTTTTCAATGACACTTGGTTGGGTATTCACTTTTGCACTAGCTGCTCTATGCATCATTGTTTCTGGTTTTTGTATGCCTGTGATGACCGTCAACAATACCACTCTTTATCAAAAAAATGTTCCAGGACATTTACTGGCAAGGGTGTTTAGTGTACGAATTCTTCTAACTACGATTGCGACTCCTCTTGGAGCCATTAGTGGCGGTGCGATTGCAGAATTATGGGGAATACCCATGCTCTTTACGTTGATTGGATTACTGATGATTTTTGCGTCGTCCATGGCCTTTTTCCTTCCAAGTCTTCGAAAATTGAATTCAGTAGACGAAAAAGAAAGATCGGTAGTTGGAATCTAAAATAACCTTTAAAGGAGTGTTCGTAAATGATAGAATCCCAAGACAAATTAGTCAATAAAGATATGCAGCAAGAAGTAGTTAATAAAATAGTAGAGTATATGAACGGTGACTATATTTTTCAAGAAAAAGCCGAAGAAGCAAGTGAGTTACTAGTAAGTAAGTTACACAATGGAGAATATGATAGATTTGAAGAGTCAAATGACTTCGCAGCAGCTTTAACGGAAGATTTGCAAAAGGTTACTCAAGATAAGCATATTAGAGTTAGGTTTAAAACGGACTCTCAACTCGTTGTAAAAGAACCGAATGAGGCAACACTTTTTGAAGAATATAAAAGAAAAGCAAAAGCGAATAATTATGGGTTCCACAAGGTCGAAAGATTGAATGGAAATATTGGGTATATTGATCTTAGAGGATTTGAGCATACACAACTAGGTGGAGAAACGGCTGTCCATGCCATGAACTTTCTCAATAACACAGAAGCTATCATCTTTGATTTACGCAAAAATGGAGGCGGAAGTCCTGAAATGATCGCGCTCCTATCAAGCTACCTTTTTGAAGATGTAACCCATTTAAATAATTTTTATTACCGACCTGCAGATTTCCATAGACAATCTTGGACCCTTCCATATGTGCCGGGAACCAAATATCTCAACAAACCCGTTTACGTTTTAACAAGCGACTATACCTTCTCAGCAGCCGAAGAATTTACTTACAATCTTAAAAACTTAAAAAGAGCAACCATCGTTGGAGAATTGACAGGTGGCGGTGCCCATCCAGGCGGCATGAGACAAATAAACAAAAACTACAGTGTCTTCATCCCTACTGGAAGAGCCATTAATCCAATTACGAACACAAACTGGGAAGGCACTGGAGTCGAACCAGATGTTAAGCTGACGAAAGAAGAAGCTTTTGATTATGCCTATAAAGAAGCATTAAACTATGTAAAAGAAAAGTATCAGGATAGCAGGGAATATCAGTTTTTGGTGGATGAAGTTGAGGGTGCGTTGAAATCTTGATCGGTAAAAGTGCCAGGCACCTCGGAAAGTGGGAGGTTGCTGGCATTTTTTATTTGCCGTTTTTGCTGAAAAGTTGATAAATCTGAATTGCGGTTGATAAATGGTGGATTGCGGTTGATAAATTTTCATTTCGGGTTGATAAATTCTCAAAAGAGGTTGTTAAACGATTTTCAAGAAGGTTCCCTTATTAAAAAAGTGTGATCTTACAGATAGAATCATGTAAAATCACACTTTTTTCCGATTAATTCGTTTTTACTAAGTCTATTAGCTTATTCAATTCGGCAGGATTAAACCCTTTTACCGCTTGATCCCCTACTGCTGTTACGGGAATTCCCATAAAGCCGAACTTTTCAACTTCTTCTTGATACTCTCGATTGGCCAAAATGTCTCTAACCTCAAATGGAATTCCTTCCTGAGTAAGCATTTCTTTAACCATGTTGCATTCCTTACAGCCCTGTGCAGAATAGACAATTACTTGTTTACTCATTGAATTATTGCCTCCTTGATAGAATCCTGAGTGATTTTCCAGTGGGAAGTATCCCACTCCAGTGGGAAGTATACCACTCCAGTGGGAGGTATCCCACTCCAGTGGGAAGTATACCACTTTACTTATTCATCTTCTAGCATGAATATTTGAGGAATGCGTAGAAGTATGGATACTGTGTTATCAGTTATGACCATGAACGATTTTATATCGAAAAAGGAATTGGCTATAACTTATGCTAACACCTTACATATTTGCGTTTGAAACCAAGCCTCCCTCTATCAATTTCCTTTTGGATATTTTCGGAAGCAAGCAAAATACTGCTTTTTTTCTTGTCGCGATTGATTTCGACTGGGCCAACTGCCTTTGCAGTTTCAAGCGCTTTTTCATGGAGTGGCAAATAGTGAATCCCCACTGTGAAGATAAAATTATTCATAGAGGATTTCGTTCGATCAGGGTATTCATGAATCGTATTTTCGACTTGATCAAGCATACAAGCAATCTTACTATCGCTAAACTCACTGTCCTTACGATTACCCAAAAGCCAGCAATAGCAGCTCCAGCCTGCCGACATTCGAAGCTCTTCACCGCTTACAATCCATCTATCAGCAACAGCTTGCGCAATATCTGTTTCTGATAATGTGACCGCAACCACATAATCAGACAACATATAAAAATAAGCTCCATCGATCCAACGCTCGAAATCTTCCTCAGTCATTATCTTTGGGTCCGCAATAATGCCGGCAAAATACATCGCATCATAGTTCCCGGTGGCGTAAAGCTGCTCCGCTAAAGGCTGATTTTTCTTAATTATCTTTGCGAGCGGCTTCATTGTACCTGTAGCCACCCCAAAAAGCGGTTCGTGTGCCCCATTGCTTATGTATATTTTTTTCATTCGTTCCTTGCCGAGAGCTTCAAGTTCTTGCATAACCATTTCGAAATCCATCGGGCCGCACTTCCTTCTTTTATATAAATTATATTTAATTTATTGCGATGAATAATGATTATTAAAGCTATTATTTAAAATTAAAATATTCGTTTGGATAATAAGATTCTCCTGGCCGAGGGGATCTTATTTTTTGTTATATAGAGGATTAAGGTATGAAAGTTTAACTTCCTTAAAGTCAGCCTTTAGTAGAGCATACCACAGTAAATATGACACACCCAAAATTTTTAATGATTTTATTATTAATGATTTAATTTCCGAAAAGGAGTACTCAGGTTGTAGTGCTTAGTTCTTTGGATATTATCACCTCTCTCCAAAAACTACGTCTCAAGCCCTACGTAAAAATTCGTCTCGTGTCGTATTTAACTTTGCCGGTGAAAACAAACTTTGGTCCAAAGAATGTGACAGGATGCAGGTATTCATTGATATTAATTCCCTTATACAAAAAAAGAGGAAAATGGCCCTTAACCAATTCCTCTCCAATTAAACTATTTAACTAAGGTAAATTCCACAAAGTCCTCTATACAACTATCACGACCAATAAATACTTTAAACTTTCCTGCTTCACTTTCCCATTTCTTGCTGGCGGTATAAAATTTTAACATTTCTTCAGTGATTGAAAAGGTTACTGTTTGAGCTTCACCCGGTTCTAGGCTAATCTTTTTAATACCCTTTAATTCTTTAAGCGGTCTTACTACACTTCCAACTAAATCTTGTATATACAATTGAACCGTTTCTTTACCGGTAAATGCTCCCCTATTTTTCACAGTAATCGAAGCAGTCAAAACTTCTTCTGATGACATAGAAGCTTTATCAAGCGTTAAACCAAAATATTCGAAGCTAGTATAGGATAAACCGAATCCAAATGGATAAAATGCTTCATTCGGAATGTCCGTGTATCTTGAAGCAAATCGATTTCCCTCATTCCCTTTTTGGAATGGCCGCCCGGTTTTAAACATATTGTAATGAACAGGAATTTGTCCAACCGAATATGGAAAACTCATAGCTAGTTTTCCAGATGGATTTACATCATTAAATAAAACATCTGCGACAGCATGACCACCTTCTGTTCCTGGGAACCAGGCTTCCACAATCGCACTTGCCTTTTCATGTACTTCCCTTAAATCAAGCGGTCTACCATTAAAGAGAACGACGACAATCTTAGTGTTAACGGCATGAATTTTCCGCAATAAATCAAGCTGTATCTCAGGTAGGGTAATTTCCGCTCGGCTTCCACCTTCCCCACTTTGAACTACATGCTCTCCTAATGCTAAAACAACTACATCTGCTTTCTCCGCTAGCTGAAGCGCTTCTTTTAATTCTGCTTCAGCCGCGACGGAGTCGTTTGGACCAACTGTCGGTTCTCCTCCAAACCCACCAATTAATACACCGGGATTTAGAATCTCGCAGCCCTTTGCAAAGCTTACATCATCCTCACCAATCTTATTCAAAACTGCTTGCTTAACCGTCACAACCGATTCCTTGTCACTATGAATCGACCATAGCCCACTAAGTGAAGTATTATCGACATACGGACCTATAAAAGCAATTTGCTGATTTTGCTTTTGCAATGGTAGGACACCATCATTTTTCAGTAAGACGATGGATTCCCCTGCGATTTCTCGAGATAAACGACGATGCTCTTCACAAAGCAATATTTCCTTTTCAAGCTCCTCGCTCGCATTTCGATAAGGATTTTCGAACAAACCTAATTTATTTTTCAGTTGTAACACTCTCATTGTAGAATCATTAATCAATTTCTCAGGAATAACGCCTTCTTCTACTAATCCTTTTAAATTTTTCACATAAATGGAGGTCATCATGTCGATATCAACACCAGCTTCAATCGCTAAACGTGCTGCTTCCTTTTCATCTTCTGCAACACCGTGAGTCATAAGCTCGGCAATAGCGGCATAGTCGGAAATTAACACACCGTCAAAACCCCATTCATCTCGGAGAATATCATTCATGAGTGACTTGTTTGCTGTCGCTGGAATGCCATCCACCGTGTTAAACGCTGTCATGACCAACTCACAGCCTTCATCAATCGCCTCTTTATACGCCGGTAAATAGTCTTGTCGCAAAGTTCGCTCAGAAAGATCGACGGTATTATAATCTCTTCCGCCAGCAGGGGCGCCGTATGCTGCATAGTGTTTGACACAAGATGCGATAGTGCCGCCCTCTATCAACGATTCCCCTTGATAGCCTCGAACCATGGCTCTACCCAACACGCCATTCAAATACGAATCTTCCCCTGTTGATTCCATTACTCTTCCCCAGCGTGGGTCTCTTACTAAATCGACCATCGGTGAAAAAGTAACATGAAGCCCGGAAGCACTAGATTCTTTCGCAGCAACAGCAGCACTTTTTTGCACTAAT
>DASQIV010000301.1:0-3115 GCA_035631415.1 Pseudoneobacillus sp.
GCTAACTGGTCAGTTCTTAAACGATGATAATGAACAAACAGGTGAATTATATAAAAAAGTAATTGTTAGTTAAAAAAAGCAAGACCTTTTGTTAATAATGAGAAAACCTGTAAGACGATAAATGTAATGAGGGAAATCAGACCCACGAATTCAAGCATATAAAAAAACATAAAGTATTGGATTAGATGAATGGATATGGGATCTAATACCTTTTATCTTGCCTAATAGGTCTGAATGTTTTCAGTACTATTATGAGAATTAAGGGTACTTTGCCTTGTACTGGATGAATTCTTGTTGATACCAAGTTGACTAAAATTCATGGTGATAAATATTGCCAGATTGTACTTAATTAAAACGTTATTAAGGAAGGATAATTTTAATAATAAGGTACGATATAGGGGTGTATAAAATGAAATTGTTAATTATAGAAGAAAATAATCAAAAGTGTGAGAAACTAGTAGAGTATTTTGACCTATATTTCTCAGTAAATTCGGCAAATAATGGTTTGCAAGGATTAATAAATGCAATTGAATGGAGACCTGATATCCTTCTAATCAATCATTATTCATCATTTGTTAATAGTTTAGAATTATGTCACCAACTTCGTCAAAAACTTAAAACCACTATTATTATTATTGTAGGGGATAATTTTACACAGGAAAAAACAATTGAATATTTTCAAGTAGGAGCTGATGACGTTTATGAATATCCAATTATTTATCCAGCTCTTCTTTGTAAGATTAAAGTATTATTAAAATATTGTACCATTAGAAATAGTGGCTATGAAGAAGTGAAAATATTTAGTGAAAGTGTCATGAATTGAAATAAATATAAAGTCCTTTAGAAATAAGCAGCTTTATAGTTTCTCGCTGTTATAGGGTTTTGTTACAACTCTAATTTTACAAACTGTTAGATATGTTTCATATTGCTGGATTACCCTTTTAGTAGTTAGATGTTCATCTTACTTCTCTTAGTATAGGAAATTTTGTGGAAACATTAGAAAAGCTAAAAGAGATTCACAAAAAGATAAGTTCGCTTTTTGTAAAAGCAGAATCTTACTTTCAATTTAAAAAATTCGTAATATTTATAGTCTAATAATAGAAAAAATTAGGCGGTGGCAAAAGTGAAGAAGCCAAAAAGCCCTTTTGATTATAAGCAAAGGCAGATACAAAAAATATATAAAGAGAATCTAAATATAAAAAAACAAATAGAGAAAGTAAAAAAAAGGGAACTTCTTATTTTTGTTTGTTATATTACTTTGGGTTTAATTATTTTTTCTATTATTGAATATTTATTTCTCTAAAAAATTTCATTTCTGAATTTTTGTTTCTTATTTTTTATAAATTTATTTCCATAAATCTACTTCTGTCATATCCCCAGTTAAACATCTATGATAGGCCTTTACTACAAAAACTGTAAAAAAAATTCTTATATGATTGTTCCTTAAGTGAAGTTAAAATAATTTAAGAACTCTGCATAAATAAAATAAATCGTAAACTTTGGAACATTACTAAATAAATTCTAATATAAGGGGTTTTCCTGTGGAGCGAAAAGAGATTGAAAAATTTTATTTTTTTCCTGAAGATGACTATCCTGAATTTGACCCAGAGATACGATTACATTTAATAGGTAATAAGTTTATGTTTGGATACCTTGATTATTGCCACTGGTTAGATCCAAAGGAAGAAGAACATATAAAAGAATGTATTACTTTTACGGACTACACCGAAATTGACGAATCAGTCTTGTGGTTATTTCATAGAAACTGGATTATTAAAATGGAATGGGCTAATGTACCTCCATTAATAAATTAATTAATTCCGTCTATTTTAAAATGCAGAAAAGTTTAGTTGTTTACTAAGTTGTCTCTTATCATCTGGATTACTTATTCTTAAAAAATGACTTATTGAACTATTTGGTATATTAGACTCGAATAATTAATATTATGTAATTTTTTTAATGTTTATAATCTATTCTAATATTAAGTAAGGGGTAAGTCACAATAGGGTAAAGTTAGTTTCTGAAAATTAAACCTTAAAAATGATTAAAAATACTAATGATAACAGTGTTATTTTAGGGAGAAAATAATGAAATCAATGAAAATGTATCTTATTTATGCGTTTCTATTCTTTGGAACGCTACTTTTAGCCTCTTATATCGATTTAAGAATACAAATAAAAGTAGAACAAGACTATAGAGTTTTGAAATGGATTACGATTAGACAGTTCTTGTTTATTCCAGTAGGAGTGACTTTTGCTTTTCTAAATTTTGTTCAAAAGCTATGTATTAAAGGAGTTTGGAAGTATGACTATAAAAAAGTCATAACTTTTGGTATTCCTGCACTATATTTAACTTTTTTTCCAACTTTGTACTTTTTTATCCCTTTTAGGACAATAACATCACCTTTGTTAATGGTTTTAGGTAATGAATTATATAAATTAGGTGGATTTATTTTAGGATATGTAATAGTTTCTAGTTTTTATAAATTTGAGAGGTCCGGAATTATTAATAATTCTTAATTACTAACTGTGAAGAAAGAGTTGAATATCACTAGGTGTTTGTTGCTCTCGGCAGGACCTGCAGATAGAAGGAATACCAACACTAAAACTTTAACCCAAATCAACTTATTTTTCATAACAACCAAATTGTTCTAAAACCTTTTTTACTTTTATTCTTCCGTCGATGTAAGGAACTTTTCCAACAATAAGAGAAATTCTACTATTTTGATAGCAAGATATTACTACATTGAGAGATACACAATACTTGAAAATACCACTTAGTATATAATCTCCAAAAATTGTTCAATCTTTGGAATTCTTCAAGAAAATTTAGGCACCACATACGATTCTTACTACTGAAGAACAGTCTAAAAGGGTTATGCAATAGTATTAGAATAAATTCTTATTAAACAATAATGCCTTTATAGCAAGAATAGCCTATTTGGTTTGCACTTTTTAGGAATTTTAGGGAAATATAGAGAACGCTTCCCAATTTATTTTTTCAATTCAGCGGAGGTTAGTAAGAAGAATTGACCTTAGAGGGTTATCCTAAGATTATAGAATTAAAGATAAGCTTATTCAAATGTATATAAGCTTTATTGGGAATATCCTACATT
>DASQIV010000302.1:0-5444 GCA_035631415.1 Pseudoneobacillus sp.
GAAAGAAGGAATCGCAAAATGACAGTTGGAACACAGATTAAAACAACATTAGCCGGATTAAAAAGCGCTCAAGCGAGTTTAGAAACCTTTTCTTTAGGCACGGAAAACCAAACAGCTAAACAATTGTATCAAACTGCAGCACAACAAACTCAGGCTATTATTGACAGCCTTGAGCCACGCCTACAAGAGATCGAACAAGAAGAACCACAATATAAACAATAATGAATAGGTTGGCTCATAGCCAACCCTGTTTTTATTTATTTTTTTAAATATCAACTTGTGAGGAAGATGATTAATATGACCATAGCAGCAAACGTAAATCAATGCGTTGCCACTATTAAAGGCATTGAAGCACAGCTCTCCATTCTTGCCTTGAATTCAGAAGAAGAAAGTGCACAAAGGGCGTTTCATGAGGTCATGGGAGAGATGGAAAAAATCAGAAACGAACTTCAAAATAGAGTTACCCAAATCGAATTAGAGGAACCACAATACAAGAATTCATAATGATTAGAGGTGATAATCATGACAGAACCGGTTGATATAGTCATAAGGACTTTTTTGTTTATAGCCATTTTATTTTTAATTACAAAAATAGTGGGGAAAAAGCAAATTTCTGAAATCACTTTTTTCGAATATGTCTCAGGGATTACGATTGGTAGTATTGCAGCGGAAGTCATCATGGGTCTCGAGAGAAATATTTCTTACGGGGTTGTTTCCATCCTTATATTTGGATTGGTCTCAGTCTTTGTAGACTTTACATCGTTAAAGAGTAAAAAGTTTAGAGATATTGTGGAAGGCTCTGGGACCGTTTTCATTAAAGACGGAAAAATACAAGAGGATAATCTAAAACGGGAAAGGTTTTCCACCGATGAGCTCGCTTCATTACTACGCAAACAAAACGTATTTAAAGCGGCAGATGTGGAATTTGCCGTTTTAGAGACAACTGGAGACCTTAGTGTTTTATTGAAAAAAGAAAACAGACCTCTTACACCTAAGGACCTTCAGCTAGTTGTCGCAAATGAAAAGGAACCCCAGACAATTATAATGGATGGAAAAATCAATAACGACGCCATGTCACAGGCAGGAAAGACTCGTGAATGGTTAGATACAGAATTAGCAAAATTGGGTGCGACCATTGAAAATGTATTCTTTGGACAAATTGATTCCTATGGAGAATTAACAGTTGATTTGTATGATGATCAAATCAAGGTCCCTTCTCCACAGCAACGACCACTTTTAAATGCCATGCTAAAAAAATGCCATGCTGATCTAGAACTATTTGCTTTAGAAACAGATTCCGAAAGTGCGAAAAAAATGTACGCTAAAAATGCAAAACGAATGAACGAGGCCATTCAAAAGCTCCAACCTTATTTAAATTGAGGACGTAAAAAAACACAACAAAAACCAAATCGTTTAACCGATTTAGACTTGTTGTGTTTTTAAGTACTTTATAATGGTATATAATTAGCAGGGTTCACTGCGTTTGACTTCGCATCATTCCAAGGTCCCTTATGAATTTCAAAGTGTAAATGCTGACCTGTGGATTGACCTGTATTACCCATTATACCAATTTGCTGACCTTGTCTAACAACAGCACCTTCACCAACCATACGAGTACTCATATGCGCATAGACCGTTGTATAGATTTGACCGTCAATGGAGTGGGAAATAAAAACACAATTTCCATAGCTGCTTGAATAATAAGATTTAATAACGACCCCATCTGCTGCAGCCCAGATTGGAACATCCGCGCGATTTGCTATATCAGATCCGTAGTGAACTTCTCCCCATCGCGCACCAAATCCCGACGTATATACTCCGTTTGCTGGTCTAATAAATTTCCCATTAGAAACAGGTGGGGTATAGGTTTGTCCCTTTTTAGCCGCTTCACGTTTTTGCCTTTCAATTTCAGCAATACGTGCTTTCTCTAATTGAATTGCTTTTTGAATCGCTCTTGCCTGAGCAGCTAAGAGCTCTTCTTTCTCTTTAGACTCTAGTAGATACTCTTCCACTTCTTTTTCCTGTTCTTTTAAAGAAGCCATTAATCTATCCTTTTCAGCCTTTTGAGCAATTAACTTCACTTTCATTTTTTCTAGATCTTTTTTCATATTTTCAAGATTAGTGAGTTTTTCTTGCACTTCGGTTTTCTTTGTTTCAAGGAGTGCTTTATCTTCTTGGTGCTTCTTTAAAATATCTTGGTCCGCCTCCATAATCGTGGCAACAGCGCTCATCCGATCAATAAAATCACTAAAGGACTGAGCACCCATTAATACGTCTATGTAGCTAACCATTCCACCCGTTTCTTGGAAGTTACGGGCTCTATCCTTCAAAAGCTCATTGCGCTTAGCAATTCGCTCTTCTAATTCCTTGATTTCTACTTTTAATTGTTCAATTTCTTTGTTTGTAGCATCAATTTGTTGATTTTTTTCCTGAATTTTATTTTCCGTATCAGTGGTGGCCATATCAATACGTTCCATTTCTGCTCGTACCTTTGATTGTTCACCTTGTATACGGTCGATTTCATCATTAGCCTTTTTTATTTCGGATTCTACACTATTACGTTCATTAGAAATCTTGCTTTTTTGACTATTTAAGTTTGAGAGTTTACTAGCTAATGCATCTGTAGGAACTCCCGCTATTAAACTACTAACGCCGACCATAGCGGCGACTATTAACATTGATAAAGTTCTTTTCAATTCCGATTTCTCCTTCCACTTCAACAGTTGTACAGGTAAATCGTGGATGTGTTTAATTCATATAAGATGGCGAGGGCTTGTCCTTTTTTCGGGAAAAGCCCAGACCATTTATTATATTTTTAAAAACTTCCTTACTGACATTAAACTTCCCCAAACACCAATTAACGCTCCCAAAGCTACAAGCAATATCGAAACTTGATAGATAAATGGATCAAATGGGATTAACTGAATAAAGTTCCCTTTTAATTTTGGTGCCAAATAGTCGTATGCATAATAATAAGCAGAAGAAACCAGTAATATTGGAGTAACCGCACCAAGGATACCAAGCCACAATCCTTCTAAGAAAAACGGCCAGCGAATGAACGCATTCGTCGCTCCTACTAATCTCATAATCTGTATTTCTCTTCTACGTGCAACAATTGTAATCTTGATCGTATTAGAAATAAGGAACATGGCTGTAAATAGAAGTCCAATGATTAGAGCTAAACCAACATTTCGGCTAGCGCCAATAAATTTAAAGAGCTTTTCTATTTGTCCTTGTCCGTATTTCACTTTGGCAGCATAATCTAGCTTTTCAATTTGTTTCGCTACCTTCATCGTGTCAGTAGGCTTTTTCGTTTTAACAATGAATACATCGTTCAGAGGATTATCTTGTTCAAAAAGCTTAAAAGCTTTCCCTTCATCCCCTAGACTATTAATCAAATTGTCGAGTTCCGCTTCTTTAGAGGAATAAACAATCGATTTCACTTCAGGAATTTGATCAATTTTCTGCTTTAAGGCCTGTTGGTCCTTTTCATTTGCAGCAATATCAATATGAACACGAATAACCACATCTTCTTCAATATTTTTCGCTACCTGATTTAAATTCATCATAATCACGAAAAAGACTCCAACTAAGATCAGTGTAACTGTTACGGCACTAACGGAAGCAAAGGTCATCCAACCGTTACGAGCTAAGCTTTTTAAGCTTTCTCTTGAATGACGGCCAAGAGTTCTAATTTTCATAGCCGTAATCACCTCTTAACTGGTCACGAACAATTTTCCCACCCTCGATAGCAATAACGCGGTGTTTGATCGTGTTAACGATTTCTCTGTTGTGGGTCGCCATCACAACGGTTGTACCTCTAGTGTTGATTTCGTCGAATATGTTCATAATTTCCCATGAAGTCTCTGGGTCTAAGTTTCCGGTCGGCTCATCCGCAATCACCACTTTAGGAGAATTCACAATCGAACGAGCAATCGAGATACGCTGCTGCTCTCCCCCTGATAGCTCTGTTGGGAACACTCGCGCTTTATGCTTTAAATTGACAAGCTCAAGCGTCTCCATAACTGCCTTTTTAATATACTTAGGATTTTCTTCGATAACCTCTAAAGTAAAAGCAACATTTTCATAGACTGTTAGCTTTGGAAGTAGCTTAAAATCTTGGAAGACTACACCGATATTTCGGCGTAATAGTGGCACCTTTTTGGGTCTTAGCTTCGAAAGATTGACACCATTGATAATGATATTTCCTGATGTCGGTAGTTCCTCACGATACATCATCTTAATAAACGTGGATTTACCGGCACCACTCGGGCCAACGACATACACAAATTCACCTTGCTTAATATGAACGTCAATACCATTAACAGCTCTTACACCGTTTGGGTATTGTTTATAAACATCCTGCATTTCTATCATTTATAATCACCTTATGGGTATTAAGTATTTTTATTTCGACATTTTTCGCATTTACGAAAAATAAAAAGATAAGTCTGTGAGCGTTTTTGCACACAAATTCATTATAACATCATAATCTGACAAAAAAACCGCCAAAAATATTACAGTTTCTTTTCAATATTGTCGAAAAGTGGAAATAATCCCCTATGCTACCAATGATACGCGGGGAAAATAGGTCTTTTTTCTCTTTGAAAAAAATTTTTTTAGAGAAATTAATTAACGGGAGATCAAAGTGTCCGATAAATCGTAAAAGTTGTCCGATAAATGAAAATCAGTGTCCGATAAATCCCCATAAGGTGTCCGATAAATTTAATACTGTGTCTGATAAATTAAATCTACAATAAAAAAACGCCCTGTAGATATACAGAGCGCTGAAATCCTATTTTTTAGAAGCTAACCATTCAGCAACAGCTGAAGCTTCTTCACCTTTAAGTAGGCCACCTGGCATACCACCACGACCATTTAAGATAGTGTTTTCGATTTCCTCTTTGGATAAACGAGATCCAACGTCACTAATTTTTGGTGCTGCTCCTCCACCATTTAAACCTTCACCATGGCATGTTGAGCATTTTTGAGCGGTAATTTTTTCAGCATCTACTGAGTCCCCACCAGTAGTAGCTTTGTCATCTCCTCCGCCGCCCCCACAAGCAGCTAATACTAAACCTGTACCCATTAATAATCCTAGAAGCTTCTTTTTCACAAGGATCCCCCTTAGTAAAATATGGTATACTACCTAATCATTATATCAATGTTATGGACGTTTGAAACCCTCCCCTAACACCTCAGAGGCATCCATAACAATGATAAACGCAGTCGGATCAATGGTTTTCACCAATTGTTTCAATTTTGTGAACTCTGTTTGATCGACGACGCACATCAAAATTGGTCTTTCATGGTCTGTATAACCACCATATGCTGATAGTTTTGTCACACCACGGTCAATTTTATTCAAAATTCCTTCCTGAATTTCTGCTTGTTGATTCGAAATGATTAAGAATGCTTTCGATCTTTTAAATCCGACCTGAATC
>DASQIV010000303.1:0-2378 GCA_035631415.1 Pseudoneobacillus sp.
TGTGAAGACTTTGTCTATAGAAGTAATAATAAAAGAAGTAAACGTAATGGAAGAATATTTGGATAGGCTAACTGAACTATTGATTTTGACGGTAGAAGATGGTGCGTCCATTGGCTTTCTGCCACCAATGCAGGATTCTGATGCGATAGAATATTGGGAATCCGTTTTAGGGCCAGATGTGATCTTATATGTTGCTGAGCTTAACAATAAAATCGTTGGAAGCATCCAATTACATTTATGTACAAAGCCAAACGGGGAGCATCGGGCTGAAATTGCTAAATTAATGACACACCCTCATTTTAGACGTAAGGGAATCGGTCGGGCTTTAATGGAGAAAGCAGAGGAAAGAGCAAAGGCTGAAGGAAGGTCACTATTAGTTTTAGATACAAGAGAAGGAGATGCTTCTAACGAACTTTATGCGTCACTTGGGTATGTCCAAGTGGGGAAAATTCCACAGTATGCAAAATCAGCAAATGGAGAGCTGCACGCAACGATCATCTACTATAAAAATATTTAACTATTATTGCCTTCTGTTAAAATAGGGATAAAACAAATGGAAAGAGGAGATAGGGTTATGTTGGCATTTGTATTGGTTGTATTTGTACTTTTCCTAATTCCAGGTCCAGCTGTTTTATTAACCTTAACTCAAAGCATTAAAGGGGGAAGGAAGGCTGGAATTATTACAGGTGTCGGAATTGCTGTGGGTGACTTAATTCATACCATAGCAGCTGTTTTAGGTCTGTCAGCCATCTTAATGACATCCGCACTAGCCTTTGAGTTAATTAAATATTTAGGAGCTGCGTATTTAATTTTTTTAGGAATAAGTACTTTCCTTGAAAAATCGAAAATGAAGGATAAACCTGTGGAGAAAAAAACAACATCAGCGGTTTCCTTCCGTCAGGCACTATTAATTGAGTTACTAAATCCAAAAACGGCTTTGTTTTTCTTAGCCTTTTTGCCACAATTTGTACGGCATGAGGGACCGCCCATCGTCTATCAGCTACTAGTCTTAGGTTTAACGTTCGTTTTAATGAGCATTTTATATACTACCTTATTAGCATTCCTTGATAGTTCGATTGGTAATAGATTTTTCCAAAAAAGCGGTCCTGTTTCGCGTTGGCAAAGTAAGATTGTAGGTACCATTTATATAGGTTTAGGATTACAGTTAGTATTCCAAACCCAAAAGTAAAGCACCACTATTTTTAGGGTGCTTTTTTTGGGGGAAAAGAGGAAAGTCCGATGAAATGTGGAATTAAGCTACAACCATTTAAATTATGAGGTGTCATATGAATCCACTCTTATTAGATTTCCCAGAACAATTTGAGTCTGAGCGCTTAGTTATTCGTTCACCAAGACCAGGGGATGGGGAAGCTGTCTATCATGCTATCGTTGCTTCGCTTGAAGAATTAAAGCCATGGATGCCCTTTGCCCATAGAGAACAGTCTGTACAAGATGTTGAAAGCAATATAAGAGAAGCATATATCAATTATTTAAGTAGAAAAGATTTAAGATTTCTTGTCTTTTTAAAAGAAACAGGTGAACTTGTAGCCTCTTCCGGTTTACACCGCATTGATTGGGAGGTGCCCAAGTTTGAAATTGGCTATTGGATTGATACGCGATTCAGTGGAAAAGGGTATATTACAGAGGCTGTTCAAGCAATTGCCCATTTTGCTTTTCAAGAGTTGAAGGCTCGTCGTGTAGAAATTCGCTGTGATTCTAAAAATATAAGAAGCCGAGCCGTTGCTGAAAGAGTAGGATTTAAGTTAGAAGGAATCCTTAAAAATGAAGATGTTTCAGTAGATCGGAAGGAATTAAGAGATACATGCGTGTATGCAAAGGTTAAATAGTCGAAACTTACTTGATGTTTTCCCGTCCAATATATTAAAGATGGGGGGTGTAACGATATGAAGAGTAGAGTTTATATAAAATTAGTAATGATACTCATCATTCCAATTCTGATGTATAGTATCGATTATTCACTGGTAAGTTTTCAAAAGCGTCCGATATTTGTGATTAAAACAGCCATGTATAAAGATGGAGGAACAAAACTTTATCAAGGACTAGGGTATAAGGTGATAGATTATAACCAATTAGAGGGAAGACAAGATATTGTTTTCCAGTCATATTTATTAAATATCGGGAGTCAAGATTAGATAGGTGTCAGACATAAAAGAGATCATTCATATTCTCTACAGGTCTGGCGCTTTTTTTTATGGGATGAAATTTTTTCTTACTTTTAACGAAAAATTCTGTAAAATAAAAATAGAGACATCCAAGTGAATTTTGGTTTTGAACTTGAAAGGGGCAAACAAGATGTTTGAACTATTAAAAACCATGCTTGAACGTCTAGGCATTATCGTAACCATTGCCTTGATTTT
>DASQIV010000304.1:0-5253 GCA_035631415.1 Pseudoneobacillus sp.
TTTACGAGATTATTCGTCGGATTGTCGATGATATTTTTAAAGGACGTCCGGAATTTAATGAAGAAGAGCGGCTATTATGTTTATGTTCTGGTCTCCTACATGACTTGGGACATGGGCCATTTTCCCATTCCTTTGAAAAGGTTTTTGACTTAGATCATGAATATTTCACTCAGGCCATTATCCTTGGGGATACTGAAGTGAACCAAGTTTTGTCTAAGGTAGAAGCAGAATTTCCTAGGAAAGTAGCTGAAGTAATCGCAAAAACCTATCGAAATAATCAAGTAGTGAGCTTAATTTCCAGTCAAATTGACGCCGATCGAATGGATTACCTTCAACGTGACGCTTATTTTACAGGAGTAAGCTATGGTCATTTTGATATGGAACGAATTTTACGAGTGATGCGTCCTAGGGAAGACCAAGTAGTTATTAAGCATAGTGGAATGCATGCGATTGAAGATTATATCATGAGCCGCTATCAAATGTATTGGCAAGTCTATTTCCATCCTGTTTCCAGAAGTGCTGAAGTAATATTAACGAAAATATTACATAGAGCAAAGCATCTTCACCAACAATATTATTCTTTTAAACATCATCCGATTCACTTTTATTCTTTATTTGAAGAAGAAACATCCCTGCAAGATTATTTAAAGCTAGATGAAGCTATCATTCTTTATTATTTTCAAATGTGGCAGGAAGAAGAGGATTCCATCTTAAGTGATCTTTGTACTCGTTTTATGAACCGAAATCTTTTCCAATATGTTGAATTTGACCCAGCAAAAGAGTATAAGAAAATGTCTGAGTTAAGTTTATTATTTAAAAAGGCAGGAATTGATCCGGACTATTATTTAGTGGTCGATTCATCCTCTGATTTACCATATGATTTTTATCGTCCTGGGGAAGAGGAAGAGCGATTACCGATTCAACTATTAATGGATAATGGTGATATTCGCGAATTATCACGAGAATCTGAAATTGTCGATGCTATTTCTGGTAAAAGAAGAACGGATCACAAATTGTATTTCCCAGCAGATTTTCTTTTTGACCTAACAACAAAGAAGACGACGAAAAAACAAATACAAGCCCTTTTAGGAATATAACACTTTTAATAGATGGAGTAGGAGTGACGAGCATTGCTTAAGGATCATGCAAAAATTATGAACGCGATTGAAGCAACGGGGGAAATTATCGGACGGAAAAAGCTGCAAAAAATTATCTATATTGCAAAGAAATTATCTTTTCCATTCCAAGAAAGATTTCAGTTTCACTTCTACGGACCTTATTCTGAGGAACTGACGCTTCGAATAGAAGAGCTTTGTAATATCGGTTTTGTTGAAGAAGTTCGGGAAAAAAAGGGCGGCTATTTTCAATATCGCTACACTTTAACGGAGACAGGTAAAGAGTTTTTAAGTTTAAATGAGGTTGAAATGCCTAAAATAGAAGATTGCTTAACGGATATGAATGAGCAGAGTGCTAGATTTCTTGAGCTCGTTTCGACCGTGTTATTCTTTGACAATCTTCCACGAGCCGAAGTGTCTGAAAAGATTTTTACACTAAAAAGTAAGCAACGCTATACAGAAGACGAAATCTCTGAAGCGTATTCCTATATAGAGTCATTAAAAAATAAAACTAAGACCCAATAAGAATAACCCGTTCGGTTGTGGCGGAGAAAATGATAATTCACACTTGAAATAACTACTTTAAATTCATAAGAAAAAAGCCGTCGATTTCAATGTTGGAAATCACGGCTTTTTTCTTGGTTAGAACAGACGATCTATTATGAAAAACTGAACACTCGTGAAACAGTAGTTTCTAATTACAAATAACTTTAGAGAAGTTATCGGACACAGGGTACGTTATTTTGGTCAATTACCCTATTTTGGAGGTGTTATCGGACACAGAGTACGTTAATGGCTTATCACCGCACCCAAATGGGCCTCTTTTACCTTGATAGCGGAACGTGTGTCCTATATGAGTGGAGAAACACCCATATTTTTATAAATAACGAATTGTAGGTCCGATAAATGTTATCTCTGGGCTTATTTTTATTTTTTTCTATTCATCACTTAATCGTTTTCCACCTACAGCATAGTGGTTTTTTGTCATTTCTTCGATAAAAACAACAACTTTTTCTGCTGGTGCACCAGTTGTTTCAGTTACTGCAGCAGTTACCTTTTCAACAAGAGCTTTCTTTTGTTCTTCTGTACGACCTTCTAGCATTTTTACAGTTACGTATGGCATGTATGTTCCTCCTTTGTTCCTTCATGATGATAGTTTTTCATATATGAAATCGGAATGCAAGTTGGAGAGTGGAGAAATTTCCATTCGCTTTCATTTCCATGTATACTTTACTGTATAAGCCTTTGAAAAAGGAGAACGAATAAGTGGACCAATCATTAGAACAATTTTTAGCGTATCCGTTAAGGGAAATTCCGTTTGTTGCCATTACATTAATGATTGCCTTTACCGTACATGAATTTGCCCATGCGTATGTTGCCTACAAATTTGGTGATGAGACGGCCAAACGACAAGGTCGACTGACACTAAATCCAATTCAGCATTTAGATCCGATTGGAACTTTATTGATACTAATAGCTGGTTTTGGTTGGGCTAGACCTGTACCAGTCAATCGCTTTTTCTTTAAAAATCCAAGATTAGCAGGAATCCTCGTTTCCGTAGCAGGCCCCATTAGTAATCTTCTATTAGCAAGTCTAGGTTTTTTAATCTGGTATGCGCTATTAGCAACTGGGAGCGCAGAGCAATTGCCAACCTATGTTCCTGATTTTTTCAATGTTTTTATTGATTTAAATCTGGTGCTATTTGTCTTTAATCTTATCCCTCTGCCACCATTAGATGGCTATCGCATTATTGAGGACTTAGTGCCAAATCATATTCGAGCTAAAATGACGCAATACGAAGTGTATGGTTCAGTCATATTTTTAATTTTGGTTTTAACACCATTAGATCAATATACGATTCATCCTATTTTTCAAACAGTGATTCCAGCAGTAGCTGGTGGATTAAATGAATTTTTCTATCAAATCTTCTTTTGATAGTAGAAAGGAGTTTTATAAATGGACGAAAAAAAGAAAAAAGTTGGTTTTAATATAATTAAAAATGATAGCACGGATGGCCATGGTGGCTTCGGTGTCGGTGCATTAAGTTTAAATAATGTTTCTCCTGTTATTATTGATGTCGAAGTGGAGACAGCTTCCATCGAAATTGGAGCTTTGCATGCTCGCAGCGAGGTAGAAAAGGGAATTAAGTTTTTACCAGATAAGGAGCAAGTCCCCAATGGAAAGCCCTATTGGTTAGTATGGGTAACAATTGATCGAAAAGTCGAAGGGCCATACTACGCAGGTGTAACCGCTTGTGAGATGACAGTGGACCGTGAGATTCGAAGAGGGTATAAATCTCTTCCGGAACATGTAAATAACTTAGATAAATCGATTAAGCGTAAAATTATTGTAGAACATATGGACAACAATTCTAAAAAAGTTTTAGGGAACTTCTTGAAAAACCATAACGAAGAGATGTGGAATAACTCTTCCATTGAATTGAAAAATATTTTAGGTGTCGAATAAGCTACAATAGCAGGAAAAAAAGTTTTTTTAGAAAAATATAAGTACTTGATGAATTTTGTAAAAAAAAGTAGAATTATCAATAGCATGGACTAATAATGTACATGTAGAACTAGGACACGAAAAACCTCGGGGGAAATCCCGAGGTTTTTCACTATGATTACAAATAGATCAGCAAGGCGCTTTTGCTTTTCTATGTCTAGCTCCAGCAGGGAAGAAAGTACTTCATTTCTTCCTGCCTAGCCCCTCGGTGGAAGAAGAAAAACACTTCTTCCTTGGTCAAATAACCTCTAAGCTATGAAGTCAAAGAACGACTTCTTAGCTTAGAGAACATTTGCTTGTCGGGGCTAGGAAAAAATGAACTTCTTTTTTTCCCTCAGCAAGGCGCTTTTGCTTTTCTAGTTCCAATCCCAAATTTTCTTATACCATGGTTTTTTCTTAGTGGTATCATGGTGTTTAGGATTTTCCTGTTTTATTTGGATTAGATGGTCCGTACAATATTCGGTTGGTTCCGTTCCTGCAACGAAATAGGTAAAGCGTTTGACTGGGCAATCCTTTGAAGCGAGTTTTCCGTTTTCTGGATTTACATAAACACCAATAACACCATCTTTTGGTCGTTTGAAATTTTTTATTGGTTCATTTTTGAGGGAGTTCTCCATAAAATGAATCCAAATATTTTTAGCGTATGTTTTTTCGATGGTTAAATTCATGGGTTTTCCTGAATCATAACCCGTCCAAACAACAGATACGAGTTGAGGAGAATACCCGACCATCCAGCTATCGGAATCAGTTGTTCCAGATTTCCCAGCATAAGGCCTCGTCATATTTTTTATAATTGTGCTACCCGTTACACTTGCGTATCCATTTAGCTTTGGATCAAAAATCCCAGTTAGCATTTGGGTCATGACAAATGCTTGTTCAGGTTGAAGAACTTGCTTGTGCTCGGATTTATTTTCATAAATAATATCACCGTGAATATTTTCTACCCGAGTAATAAAAACAGGTTCCACCTTTTTTCCACCATTGGCAAAATGACTATAAGCATTGGCCATCTCAATGACACGCACCCCTGAGGTTCCAAGGGCAAGTGAAGGAACCTTTGCCATTTTCGACGTAATTCCAAAACGCTTAGCTGTGTCAATTAACACTTCTTCACCTAAGAATAAATGTGTTTTAACAGCAATGACATTATCGGAAAGTGCAAGAGCTTGTGCCAGTGTAATTTCACCGTTAGCGTATTGGCTATTAAAATTATGTGGTGAATAATCTGGCTGTCCATCCTGAAACTTAAAGGTTGTTGGTTCACTTCGCATCATCGTCGAAGGAGTAAAGCCTTGCTCCAGTGCTGCATAATAGAGGAGAGGCTTAACGGTAGACCCTGGTTGGCGTACGGCTTGAACGGCTCTGTTAAATGGGCTTTGTTCATAATTTCTTCCGCCGACCATCGCCTTGACTTGACCATTTTTAGGATTCATGGCAACAAGGGCAACTTCTATTTCAGATTCCTTTGAAACCAATTTGCTTACGGTTTCTTCAGCTATCTTTTGTTGTTCTAAATCAAGCGTTGTATAAACTCTTAAGCCACCTAAAGCAATGGTTCGATCATCTAAGTTAAGCTCGTTTTTTAATGCATTTCGAACGGCATCTTGATAGTAAGGAGCAATTTCTTTTTTGG
>DASQIV010000305.1:0-2690 GCA_035631415.1 Pseudoneobacillus sp.
GATATTTCTATCGTAAATAACAATCATAAAAAGCTTATCGATAACGATGAATATATTCATTTAGTCACATATAGGGCTAGAAAAAAGGATGGTTCCTATACTTGGGTAGAAACAAGTATTAAGGGCGTTTATGATGAAAAAAGTGAAAAATTAACAGAACTGATATCGGTATCTAGGGATATTCAAAAAAGAATGGAAACAGATGAACTTTTGCGGAAATCTGAAAAACTAGCAGTTGTTGGTCAAATGGCAGCAGCCGTTGCCCATGAAATCCGAAATCCTCTTACACCTATAAAAGGATTTATGACCCTTCTTTCGAAGACAAAAGAATATAATCCAATGTATATAGACATTATCCTTAGCGAATTAAAAAGAATTGAATTGATTATTACTGAATTTCTATCCATGGCTAAACCTCATCATAAAAAATGGGGATCGGTTCACCTTGATCAATTAGTTCGTCATGTCTCTAATCTTTTACAGTCAGAAGCCATCATGGAAAATAAAGAAATCAATCTTGATATTCAAAGTACAATTCCTCGAATTATAGGTGATGAAAATTCATTAAAGCAAGTGGTTGTGAATGTTATGCGGAATGCATTGGAATCGCTCGATAAAAATGGCAAGGTTCAAGTCACTCTTTATAAAGAAGATGGTTACATTTCTATCAAAATAATCGATAACGGTTGTGGGATTTCAGAGGAACGTCTTTCTAAAATTGGCGAGCCTTTTTACTCTACTAAAGAAAAAGGTACTGGACTAGGTCTATTGACAAGCTATCAAATAATTGAAAATCACAATGGAAAAATTTTTATTGATAGTAAAGAAGGTAAAGGGACGACAGTCATTATCTCCTTTCCAATTAAGTATAAAACCCGTCATTGACGGGTTTGTTTTATTTCATCGTCTGAAGTTCAGATGAAACTTCATTTATATTTCCACTATCATCCTTTAATAAAAATTCATCTTTAATTTTTCCATAGTTTTTTGCCCAATATTGACGAATAATACTTCCATCTTCATTCGCTTTTTGAATGACAACCACATCTGAAAAATCACCTATTGGCAGCGATAACTTTTCTGTCACACTCGCGATTTTCCATTGACCAACTTTCTCACCAACTTCCAATGGAAGCCTTAATAAAGGTTGAACAAGAAATCTGTTTTCAAGAGAAGAGGGGGCTGGGATCTCTTCTTCGAAAAAATCTGGCTGTTCATAAACGAGGGAAATTTCATTGTCTGTTATTTTATAAATTCTAAAAAAACGATTACCACCATTATCCATAACTGCTGGAAAGTAAGGACCCTCATTTTCATAAAATTTCTCAGTATATTGAGCAAATTCATTTCCAACACCAAGATACATTTTTTCAACAGGAGCATGTGGGAAAAAAACTCGTAGAGTCTTATTTTGTTCATCTACAACAGCTGGAGGAGAGGGCTGGGGATTTTTCTGTGGTGGGTTCATTTTTGCTTCACATCCAATTAACAGAAAACAAGTAATAAGTAAAGAAAACCATTTAAGCATTTGGTTCATCACCTCACTTTTAGTATCATCTCTTCTATTGATTAGACGAAATAATGAAATGTAAGTTTCGCCTATTTTTCAATAAAAAAACTAGCTTCAGGAACTCAAGCTAGTTTTATTTTTGCTTTTTGAAATAGAGGGGAAGGACAATGTAAAGCAGGACCCTTTCCCAACTTTACTATCAATCTTTAACTTACCGTTCATTCTTTTTAAAATATCTAACGAAATCAGTAATCCTAAACCTGTCCCTTTTGTTTTGGTTGAATAATAGGGTTGTCCTAGTAATTTTAATTGTTGTTGTGATATCCCTATTCCACCATCTTTTATTTTTATGATTGTTTCTCCGTGTACCTCATAAGATTTAATCTCTAACATGCCACCTTCTGGCATGGCTTCAATTCCATTTTTTACTAAATTAATAATTAATTGTTTAAACTCATTCATATCACCCATTATTTTCAAATCTTCTTGAATCTGTACATGAAAGTCGACACCAGAAATCATAGAATATGGGCGTAAAAATTCAATCACGTCTCGCAAACTATTAGATATCCCAATTATTTCATACTCTTGCTTATAAGGTCTTGCTAAAGAGAGAAAATCATCAATTATTTGCTGAGTTCGCTCTAATTCCTCTAAGGAAAGGGATACATACATATTTTGGCTTTTCGTTAGATTTTTCTCATCCTTTAAAATTTGCATGAACCCTCTTATCGTTGTCATTGGATTGCGAATTTCGTGGGCTACTGAAGCCGCTAACTGGCTGATTGCATTTATTTTATCTGCTTGTTGAAGTTTTTTTCGCATACTCAAATGATATTGATTCATTTCAAGTAAATAAATAACTAAAGATAAGGCGCTAAATGAAACGAATGTAAAAATTAAAACATAAATGGATTGACTAGTTTCGTTTTGTCCTAATAAACTAATTAATCTAGTAATCGATATGAGTAAATAAATGATAAAAGCGAGAGTTATTTTTCGTATTAATGATATTGAATGATAAATTTTTCTTACAAAGAACAGTATGATACTAATAATCGTATAATTTAAGATGATGAAGTAGATATTGGGATCATTTGCTACTAACCTAAATAGACAGATTGCAACCATTAAAGAAAAACCCATTTTTTTATCTAAATAGATAAATGCGATGAAAATC
>DASQIV010000306.1:0-2610 GCA_035631415.1 Pseudoneobacillus sp.
GGAAGCCGGACCTTATTTAACATACTTAGCTCCTTTTAGCTTTCAAGCATTACGAGATGGAACTTTAAAGGAACCTTTATTGAACAATTTCCCTTCGATTGCTCGTTCTAATAGAAATGTATTAATGATGGTTATCACGAATCAAGAAAATGATCAATTCAGTGCTGAGCTAGGAAATATCATTTTAAATAATATTGAAATTCAAGATAAGTTTTTAAATAATATCGTATCAACTGCCAAAAAGTACGGATTTAGAGATATCCATTTTGACTTTGAGCATTTACGCCCTGTTGACAGGGAAGCCTACACCCGCTTTTTAAGAAAAGCGAAAGCCCGTTTTAAACAAGAAGGCTGGTTTTTATCTACAGCACTAGCTCCTAAAACAAGTGCAACGCAAAAAGGTGAATGGTATGAGGCACATGATTATAAAGCTCACGGAGAAATTGTTGATTTTGTCGTAATTATGACGTACGAGTGGGGATATAGCGGAGGTCCTGCTATGGCTGTGTCTCCAATAGGTCCGGTAAGGCAAGTGCTTGAATACGCTATCTCGGAAATACCATCTAACAAGATTCTTATGGGACAGAATCTATATGGGTATGATTGGACTTTACCTTTTGTAAAAGGAACAGTCGCAAAGGCAGTAAGTCCACAGCAAGCGATCCAGTTGGCAGCAAGATACAATGTTCCAATTCAATACGATAATGAAGCTCAAGCACCGTTTTTCCATTATACCGATACAGAAGGCAAACGACATGAAGTGTGGTTTGAGGATGCTAGATCGATACAAGCAAAGTTTGATCTCATTAAAGAGTTACGTTTGAGAGGTATGAGCTACTGGAAGCTTGGTCTTTCCTTCCCACAAAATTTGCTATTAATTGTTGATAATTTCAATGTGACTAAAAAGTAACGATAGAAAAGCTAGGAGCTTTATGCCCCTAGCTTTTTTCCTTAATGAAGCACTATTTATCACTTGGATAAATTTTCAAAATAATTGTTATTTTTAAAAAACAAGAATTATTTCTAACAAAACATAAAATATTCCTTCCCATTTCCATTTCATATTGTGTTAAAATAAATTTTGTGTCAAAAAGATAGGCAGACATTATTAGACAAAAAAAGACAAGATTTATTCTCTAAGTAATATTTACTTAGTTAAATAGAAATAGGTAAATGGAGAAGGAGGACATGCGATGGAAGGAACACCTTTTATAACGGTTGAAGGTCCAATCGGGGTTGGTAAAACATCACTCGCCAAAGCCATTTCAAACCACTTCCAGCTTGCATTATTGAAAGAAATCGTCGATGAGAACCCTTTTTTAGGGAAATTTTATGAGAATATTGAAGAGTGGAGCTTCCAAACTGAAATGTTCTTCCTTTGCAACCGATTTAAACAATTAGGAGATATTAATAAGTACTATTTAAATAGAGATATCCCAGTCGTTGCTGATTATCATATTTTTAAAAATTTGATTTTCGCCCAAAGAACATTAAGCGGAGCGGAATATCAAAAATACTATAAGATTTATCAAATCTTAACAGAAGATATGCCTAAACCAAATGTAATCGTTTATTTAAACGCAAGTTTAGACACGCTTCTAAAAAGAATAGAAATGCGAGGACGCGAATTCGAAAAGAAAATAAGTCCTTTGTATTTAGAACAGCTTTCCATTGATTATGAAAATGCGATTTCGAGTTTTGAAAAAGAACATCCTGAAGTGAAGGTTTTGCGCTTTAACGGAGATGAAATCGACTTTGTTAAAAATGAGGAAGATTTGAAGTTTATTTTAGAGCAATTATCAACATCTTTTAAAAAAGGAGTCTACAATCATGAATCTTCGAAGTAAATATGGGATTCCCTCGAGCGCTGTAATTACGATTGCAGGAACAGTTGGTGTAGGAAAATCAACGATGACAAATGCACTTGCAAATGCTCTTGGTTTCCGCACTTCCTTTGAAAAAGTCGATACGAATCCATACTTAGATAAATTTTATGCGGATTTTGAACGTTGGAGCTTTCATCTTCAAATCTATTTCCTAGCTGAAAGATTTAAAGAGCAAAAACGTATTTTTGAATATGGCGGAGGCTTTATCCAAGATCGTTCTATTTATGAAGATACAGGCATTTTTGCGAAAATGCATTTTGAAAAAGGAACTATGTCCATGGTGGATTATGATACGTACACTAGTCTTTTCGAAGCGATGGTCATGACACCGTACTTCCCTCACCCTGATCTCTTAATTTATCTTGAGGGCTCATTAGACGATATTTTAGACCGAATTAAAGAGCGTGGACGTCCTATGGAACAGCAAACTCCTGTTACTTACTGGGAAGAAATGCATCAACGTTATGAGGACTGGATTAATAACTTTAGTGCTTGCCCTGTACTTCGTTTAAATATCAATGATTATGATGTGGTTCAAAATGAACAATCCATCGAGCCAATCATTGAACGAATTTCCCAGTTCATTCAACAAACCCAACTTCTAAAAAGATAGTCGCCGAAATATCGGCGACTTTTTTTATTTTAGTGAATTAACGCAATGGGGGTCTGACCCCCATTGCGTTAATTTGTTAAACCAAAAGATGTATTCAAGAGAACAAAAAGC
>DASQIV010000307.1:0-7859 GCA_035631415.1 Pseudoneobacillus sp.
TTAAATCCAACCTTTTCGTACGATCTAATTGCCCTAGGATTATATTCATAAACAGTTAGGGAGATTCGATGTAGATTTAATGCACTGAAGCAATAATCTAATAGTAGTTTCATAGCTTCTGTTCCATAACCTTTACCTTGATATTGATTATCGCCAATTTTTATCCCAACTTCGGCGCTACGGTTATTTCTATCAATGGAAATAAGATTAATATCCCCGATAGGCAGGTTATTTTCTTGATCACATATGATTAAATCTACTCTAGAGTTTATGTTTGCCGACTTTTCAATGAAATTTTCAATTTGTTTTCGAACGATTATTTCTGTTGTACCAGTAAAATACCGTACGGTTGGATCATTGAATAATGCGAATAAGAAATCAACGTCATCATATTCTAAAGGTCTTAAATATATTTTTTCACCACTAAGTAATTTTATCGTTTTCTCCATGTATATATCCCCCTGGAATTAAATTAGATGAGTAACTAATTTGATGTTAATCTAATTCCATATTATTACAAACAAAGATTATAAGTCAATAAAATCATTTGATACTCTTAGGATACATTTAAAAGCTAACAGTATTAAACTTTGCTATTCTTTAAATCTAAAAGTAGTCATTAATGTGTAAAAACAAAAAACGCCATCATATTTAATGGCGTTATGACCTCATTTGCACTTGGAAGTTGTTTTTTAAAACTTAAAATAGTCTTGTAGTAAATAAGAAACCCATTTGCATTGGGGATGATTTCGAATATTTTCTAGTAACCCCTTCACGATAGCAGGACTTAGAGTTGGTTCAAGTAGATGTTGTTTTAGCAGCATTAACGATTCTTTTTCAATGGGCTCTTCGATTTCTTCTAATTTTTGTTCCATCATTTCGAGAATCTGATCTTTAGACCCTTCTTCAGATATCGGCGTCTTAATCACTTGGATCAGCTCTTCTGAAATAAACGGGACTTTCGTGTGCCACGCTAATAGATTTGTTTTTTCTACAAGTGATTCTGACAGTAGGTTTAAATCTAACGGTACGTTATAGAATAAAAATAACTGGGAATACGTATTCATAAAGCCTTTAATACAATACATCAAATCATAGTTAATTTGTTTAATCTCGTCCCCATAAAAGCGATCAATCATCGATAAAATAATGTTTTCTGTCACACGGTTATAATCATGCATTTTTACAATTAATTCTTCATTTAAAGTGTGCGATTGCTCTTTAATGAGAATTTTAGCGAAATCGGAATGCTGAAGAAAGGAATGAAAGGTTGCATAATAAAATTCATATAAAAGTTTTTCGTGTTTAGTATTCCTGACTACATAGTCAATGTTAGTAGTGAATTCCGTCATAAAATGATCGATCAACGCTAAAATCAATTCGTCTTTTGATTTGAAAGATAAGTAAAAAGCACCCTTAGAAATACCACAATGCTCGGTTATTTGCTGAATGGAGGTGGCTTCAAATCCTTGTTTTGCAAAGAGTTCTAACGCTTTATCCATAATTAATTTCTTTTTCATTTTTATTTGATCGCTCCTAGGTCATATTGTTGACAAATGACTCATTGGTCATTATTATATGTAAATGAGCGTGATAAGTCAATTTAGGGTAGGTGTAACAGTGAAAGGTTTAGTTAATTTTGTTCTGGGGAACAAACTAGCAGTGTGGTTACTTACCATCATTATTACAGTATCTGGTATTTATTCAGGTACTCGTATGAATATGGAAACAATTCCGAATATATCTATTCCGTATTTAATGATCATGGATGTTTATCCTGGAGCCACTCCTGAGAAGGTAATGGAAGATATATCTATGCCGATTGAGAAAGCGGTAGAAGGATTAGAGGATGTAAAAGCCGTTTATTCAAATTCGTTTTCTAATATGTCCAGTCTGCAAGTAGAATATGAGTACGGTATCGATATGGACGAGGCGAAGCGTGCCTTAGAATCGGCGTTAGATACCGTTAAATTACCTGAGGGAGCACAAGAGCCAAAGATAACTTCTATTAGCATGAACATGATGCCAGTTGTTGCAGTTAGTGTAAGCAGTTCAAAAGAAGATATCGTTGAATTAACATCAACGGTTGAGGATATACTTCTTCCAAAAATCGAAAAAATCAACGGTGTTGCGTCTGCTACAACGACAGGTCAGCATTTTGAAGAAGTTGACCTTACGTATAACAAAGAAAAGTTGGCTGAGTTTGGTTTAACAGAAGACCAAGTGAAACAAATGATTCAAGCAAGTAATATGGCAGTTTCATTAGGCCTTTACCAGTTCAAAGAAGGTGAACAAGCAGTCGCTGTTGACGGCAAGTTTATGACAGCTGATGAGTTAAAGAATATGTTAATTCCTGTTACTCCATCAGCCACTCAACCATCACCATTTGTAAAACTTAGCGACATCGCAACAATAGATATTGTCGGTAAAATTAAATCATTGTCACGTACTAATGGTAAAGAGGCAATAGCGATTCAAATTGTGAAAGAGCAGCAAGCCAACACAGTTGATGTGGTCAATAGTGTGAAAAAGGTAATCAAAGAACAAAAGGCAAAGATTGATGGAATTACCATTGATGTAACACTTGATCAAGGTAAACCAATTGAAGAATCCGTTTCAACAATGGTGGAAAAGGCATTATTTGGTGGATTGATTGCTGTCTTAATCATTCTGCTATTCCTACGTGATTTTAAATCAACGATTATTTCGATCGTATCAATTCCAGTTTCGATTTTCATGGCGTTATTGATATTAAACTGGATGGGAATTACGCTTAATATTATGACGCTTGGTGCGATTACGGTGGCCATCGGGCGTGTTATCGATGACTCGATCGTCGTCGTGGAAAACATTTACCGTCGATTACACTTAAAAGAAGAGAAATTAAACGGTCGCGCCCTTGTTCGTGAAGCGACCATTGAAATGTTTAAACCAATCCTGTCATCAACATTAGTAACGGTTGCGGTATTCGCACCACTAATCTTCGTTGGTGGTATGGTTGGTGAATTGTTCACGCCATTCGCCTTAACAATGACGTTTGCGCTTGGAGCTTCCTTGCTTATAGCGATTACCGTCGTTCCTGCTCTATCTCACTTCTTATTTAAGAAAAAGTTATATGGTGAAAAGACAGAAAAAAGCCATAAAGATGTTGGTAAGTTAGCCAGTTGGTACAAAGGTGTCTTGAGAAAGGCTCTTAACCATAAAGTGATTACTTCTATTATGGCAGTAGCTTTATTAGCAGGAAGTTTGGCGTTAACGCCATTAATCGGTTTTAGCTTCATGGGTAGCGAAGAAGACAAAGTAATGTACTTAACATACACACCAAAAGCAGGCGAACTTCCGGACGAAACCATGGAAAACGTTAAAGTAGTCGAAGAGAAGATGCTCAAACGTGAGGATATTGATATCGTTCAAATGTCGATCACTGAAAAGGGCGATGAGATGGCTGCGATGATGGGTGGCGGAGGCGGTGGTGCTTTAATGTACCTCATCTTTGACCCAGATATGGAAGACTTCCCTAAAGTTCGTGAAAAAATTGAAGACTATGTTAAAAATATCGATCAGTCAGGCGAGTGGAAGTCACAGAACTTCTCTCCAACTTCGATGAGTGCAAATGAAGTCACCTATACATTCTACAGTGAAAATCTAGATAAACTATATAAGTCGGTTAACATGGTAGAAGGCGTATTAAGTAAAAGTAAAGACTTAAAAGACGTTTCTTCCAGTGCAGAGGATGCTTACGTTGAGTATTCCTTCAATGTGGCACAAAATGATTTGATTAAGTATGGGTTAACGACAGGTCAGATTGTGATGATGTTAAACCCGAATAAAGCACAGGATAGGGTAACTACCATTGAAAAAGATGGGGATACATTAGATGTGATTGTACAGCAGGAGCAATCTAAACAACCAGAATCCATTGATGATATTCTAGCTACACCAGTCCCAACAGCACTTGGTACTTCAATGCCACTTTCTGAGCTTGTAACTGTGAAGAAGGGGACAACGCTCAATACACTTGCTCGTAGTAAAGGTGAATACTACGCAAGCGTTTCAGGAACGATTCTTGGTAAAGATGTATCAAAAGTAACCTCTAAAATCGATAAAAAAGTAGATAAGTTAGATTTACCAAAAGGTGTTACAATGGGCACAGCGGGTGTACAGGCGGATATGACTGAAACCTTTACACAACTAGGTGTAGCGATGCTTGCGGCAATCGCAATCGTGTACTTTATCCTTGTTGTTACCTTCCGTGAAGGTGTTGCACCATTTGCCATTCTATTTTCGTTACCATTTGCGGTAATTGGTTCATTTGTTGGTTTATTAATCGGCGGTGAAACGATTTCGGTATCGGTCATGATGGGTCTATTGATGCTAATTGGTATCGTTGTAACGAACGCCATCGTACTAGTAGACCGGATTATTCATATGGAACGAGATGGTATGACGATGCGTGAAGCAGTTCTAGAAGCTGGCGCAACACGTCTACGTCCAATTCTAATGACAGCTATAGCAACGATCGGTGCGTTAATTCCTTTAGCACTGGGGTCCGGTGGCGGTGGATTAATCTCGAAAGGTCTTGGTATTACCGTAATCGGTGGTTTAGCAAGTTCAACGTTATTGACATTAATTATTGTGCCAATCGTTTATGAAGTATTATCGAAGCTATTTAAGAAAAATCGTAGAGAAGAACAAGAAAATTAAAAAATGGCCCTACAAGATGATTTGTCATCTCGTAGGGCTTTTTAATGTATATCAAGTGTTATCTTTAATTGTTTTTCTAAATTTTTAGCTGATACTCTTCTATTAGTTAGTTAATGGTATTTTAATATCATCACCAACTTCAAGAACGCAATCTTGTATGTCCTTAACTTTAGCAAAAATCATCACATATTCACCAAGTGGACCCGGTACTTCATTTTTATTAAAAATAGGCTCCACTTTTTCACCGGCTGATTTTAAAAATACGCCTGATTTAGTAGGGTCAACAAAATATCCGAATCCTTTTTTAAACTTTCTTGCATGAAGAAGTTGGTTTTCTAATTTACTCATGACATCGAATTTATCACCATTCTCATCAATATAAGGTCCCGTGTCACTTCCAGTAACAACAACTCTTGTTTCAAATTCTGAAAACTCTACTTCTTTAATTAAATATGTTTCATTTTCAAAGGTGAATTCTTTATTTAATACTACTGTTTCTCTTTCAAAAACAGCAGACGGATCGAGACTAAATTCAACTGGCCAAATGGTTTCTACTTTTTTTCTCGAACCTTCGTCATCATATTCATATATCGTCAAATCTTTAATTTCTAAACGAATATTTTGCCCTTCGTATTCTTTTATCGATTCAAAAGATAATGCTTCAACCACTTTGTTTTCGTTACTATCGTAATATCGACTTCCCCAGCCATAATGATTTAATTTTTTCTTTTGCGAATTTCCATCCATAAGGTTGATAGAAGTCTCACCTTCAAATATGTCTAGATAATAGTTCTTTAAATTTGTTTTTTTACTTTGAAACGTCAATAAGAGTTTTGTTTCTCTATCATCCGTCATGATATTTTGAAAATACACGGTTATGTCATGTTTTTTATCATAGTATGTTTGATTAATAGCTTGACCATGGCCTAGGTCAATGGCTGCTTTTAAACCTGTATCATCAATATGCTCACTCGAAAATAGCTTGTCATACATCTCTTGAATGGCAGCAAGTGCGGGAGTTAAGGTTAATGTTGAAACAGTGATTAAGCAAGCAGCGGCAGCTAATGAAAATCTTTTATAAAGTGATCTTTTTTTGTTTGGATTTTTTACAGCATTTTGTATAAAAACCTCTTCCTTATATCCTAGTTGCTCCATTTCCTGTATCTTATCCTGTAACTTATCCCAAACATCCGGGACTTGCTTTTCAATGGCACTGTCCAAATGCTTCACTATTTTTTCGTTTTCCATCAGAATTCCTCCCAACTAGACCCTTTTTCAGTTTTTTTAAAGCCATACTATACTTCCAAAGTACGGTTCCTAGAGGCATTTCAATGATTTTGGCAATTTCCTTATGCTTCATACCTGAGATGTCTTTTAAGATGACAATTTGTCTTTCGTCACTATCGAGTAATTCCAAGTATTTTGACAACACCATTTTGTCTAAAGGATCTTCTGATAGATAGGGGACGCGTTCAAAATAATCATCTTCAAATCCAGTTATTTCACGTTTTTTCTTTCGATACAGATCTAATGCAGTGTTCCTCGATACGCTAATAAGCCATGCTTTAACATTTGAGATCTCATGATGTTTCATATGCTGAAAAAGTTTTATATACACTTCTTGTAGAACATCTTCAGCCCATTCAAAGTCTCTTAGTATCGATAGTGCCATTGCAAATACTTGCTTCTTATGTTCATTAAATAATTGCTTAAATTCATCAACGTTATGATCATCTTTATCTGATTGTTTCAAGAAAGTTTGAACCATTTTTTGCCTCCTCTCACCTAGTAGACGTATCAGAATCCCTTTTTATTGGGAAAATAGATTATTTTATTAAAAAATCTAGTCCATTCTAGGATGGATAAATAAAATGGAAATGTAAACTTTTTAAATGACATATTTGACTAGGATTAAAAAATCCCTTGTTGTAGAAAGTTAAGTTCTACTACAAGGGGATTATGAATCAATTATGATTGGACTGAATAAGCTGATTCTTTTTGTTTAGGAAAACGCCAAGCGTAGTCAAACTCTAGGTTAATGACTCCATTGATAACGATGAAGCTCACAAGACCATATTCCTTCGTCAAAAATTGGTTTCTTTCAATAGCACTTCCGATTAATTCTTTATTCATTTGGAGGTCCTTAATAACGAGGTTTTCTCCTTGAATATATACTTCGTAAGAGTCTCTTCCATCACTAAATGTCCCTTCCCAGACATTCCAGTCATTTGTGTTTGATTTGTAAACAAGTTGAAATTCTGGGCATGCTTTACTGTTAACAACGATACATTTGATGGTTTGGTCTGTTGTAGGGATAGGAAAACCTACAGTAAAAATAGTGTTTTCCTGTTCATCCTTCACTATATAAGTATCACTACTATGTTTAATTAATTCAAATGATTGTTCATTGTGCTTCATTAATACTTTTCCAGAAAGATATTTTATTTCAAAGAGCCCGTAGTAACTATGCAAATAGGTACCTTCAAAAGAGGCAAATTCAGGTTCCTCAGAAAATCCATCGTTTACAGGGTTAATTTCTTCATTAACTTCATTTTTAAGTAGCTCGTCCACAATCTCATATCCTGCTTGGAATATATTTTCTCCATTTGCCAATGCAATAACGGCAATACCCTTCTCAGGAACAAGGATAAACTGGCTAGAATATTGATTGCTATATTGTCCATAGTGCCAGTATCGATCAATACCGTCCTTCGTTTCTTTGAAAAATGAAATCCCACACCCTGCATCTGTTAAGGTATACCATCTAATCTGTTGTGATCTCATCTCTTTTATTGAAGATACAGGTAAGATCTGTTTATTAGAATAAATTCCCTCTTGAAGGTGCATCATTGCAAATTTGCATAGATCCTCTACTGAGGAAAATGCATAATAAGAAGGGTAATTTCCAGAGTTATCATAGATTTGATGAGATATAGATAGGTTTCCATTACTGTCCTTATCATGAGGCAATGCTAATGGATAGGTCATGGCTTTTAATGGATCATAAGTTGTTTGGGTCATCTCTAATGGATGAAACAGCAAATCCTGCATTAGTGCTGCAAATGGCTTATTCGTTACTTGTTCTGCCACAAATCCAGCAATATTCAGGGCATGGTTACCATAAGAATAAGCCGTTCCTGGATGAAAAAGAATGG
>DASQIV010000308.1:0-3132 GCA_035631415.1 Pseudoneobacillus sp.
CGGAATTTTATTATCTAAAAATCAAAATGGTGGCTCAGGACGGAATCGAACCGCCGACACAAGGATTTTCAGTCCTTTGCTCTACCGACTGAGCTACTGAGCCACAAATAAAAATGGCGGTCCCGACGGGAATCGAACCCGCGATCTCCTGCGTGACAGGCAGGCATGTTAACCGCTACACCACGGGACCAGATGGATTATTGCGGAGGCAGGATTTGAACCTGCGACCTTCGGGTTATGAGCCCGACGAGCTACCGGACTGCTCCACCCCGCGACGATAATAATAAAATAAATATCCACCATGCATTAAGTTTTTCAAAAGACTGTCCTGATCTCAGTAAGCTTAATCAAGATGCTTCTCAATCGGTACAACTCGTAGATTCTTTCAGTGAAGAAACGCTCGTTGCTCCACCCCGCGATGACAATAGTAATACACTTAAAAATATATGGAGGAGGAAGAGGGATTCGAACCCCCGCGCGGTGTTACCCGCCTGTCGGTTTTCAAGACCGATCCCTTCAGCCGAACTTGGGTATTCCTCCGAAATATTAAGGAAAGTTATTTTGCTATCACAAAAAACTTTGGTATTTTTCTATCGAAAAATACTTGGTTATTTTCTATCGAAAATAACTTGGTTATTTTCTATCGAAAATAACTTGGTGGAGTCTAGGGGGATCGAACCCCTGACCTCCTGCGTGCAAGGCAGGCGCTCTCCCAGCTGAGCTAAGACCCCATATTAACATGATAATTTTAGAAATGGTCGGGAAGACAGGATTCGAACCTGCGACCCCTTGGTCCCAAACCAAGTGCTCTACCAAGCTGAGCTACTTCCCGTTTTAAAGGAATGTTATTTTGCTTTCGCAAAAAAACCTAATTTTTTCTTTCGCAAAAATCCTAATGGCGCGCCCGAAAGGAGTCGAACCCATAACCTTCTGATCCGTAGTCAGACGCTCTATCCAATTGAGCTACGGGCGCATATTAATTGTTAACTTTTCATATCTTCTTAAGTGAATTTATGGAAAGTTATTTTCGCTATCGCGAAAAAACTTTGGTAATACTTGGTTCTTTTCTAAAAGAACTTGGTGCCGAGGACCGGAATCGAACCGGTACGGTAGTCACCTACCGCAGGATTTTAAGTCCTGTGCGTCTGCCAGTTCCGCCACCCCGGCATTTTTTGGAGCGGAAGACGGGATTCGAACCCGCGACCCCCACCTTGGCAAGGTGGTGTTCTACCACTGAACTACTTCCGCATTATGGTAAGATATTTTACTATTCTGTAAAATAAAATTACTTGGTGCGGGTGAAGGGAGTCGAACCCCCACGCCTTGCGGCGCCAGATCCTAAGTCTGGTGCGTCTGCCAATTCCGCCACACCCGCATATGTTATCTTTGCGACAGGATTTATAGTAACACCATACTTCACAGAAGTCAACTTCTAATCCTTTAAAAAACAGTAAAAAAATAAAACAAAATGAAACTAATTTGGAATTTTATTTTATCTAGTCATTGTCTTTAAATCAAGAAATATTTTATACAGGACACAACGAAATTTAAATGTCTAATTTAATTGCATCCCTGCAAAGATTAGGATAAAAATAACACCTTCACTGCTTGATATCCAAAATAAATACCAAATCCAATTAAGGATAAACCAGATAATAATGAAATCAAGAAAATGATCTTATCTGTAAAAAACTTTTTAAAGCTACTTGATATTCCCGCCATTGTGATATCCCAAATAAACAATCCAATAAAAATAGCAATACTATAAGTAATAAGTTGTTGATGGTTATAGGATGCTGCAGTTTTAGCTAAAACCGAACCGTATATACCTAACCAAAATAATATCGTCAATGGATTGGATATTGAAATGAAAAAACCATTAAAAAATGACTTATACAATGAATCGGTTTGTCGTATTGAACTAGAAAGGTTTGGTCGTGCAGTATTCAAACTTTCAACTCCTGTATATATAAGAACGAAGCTTCCGAATAACCATAAAAAGGTTTGGAGAAATGGGGTATCAATAAAATTCACCACCCCTATGTAAACGGCAAGCATATAGATACCATCAGCAATAAATGCTCCAATACCCACTAACCACGAATGCCAAAAACCATATTTAATCCCTTTGTCCAATTGAGCAGCATTAACAGGTCCTATTGGAGCAGCCAAAGATAACCCTAATAAAATATAACTTAAAAAAACACTCACCTTCAACACTCCCATCTGAATAAAGATATCGTCTAAAAGAATTTATTCAGATGGGTAAATTTGTACAACCTTTTTTTAAAAAAATAGACAAGTTTATATTTCGATTCACGAAAATGATGCGATATAACAAAAATTAGGTGACCCTATTTATGGGGCCACCTTACAAAAGAGGATTAGTAATTCACTTGATAATCCAACAGTGAAAATAGATGATTTTTTTCCATCTCTGTTAAATCGCGCCATTTTCCAATTTCCAATCCCTCTAACTTGATATTCATAATTCTAATTCTTTCAAGTTTTGTTACTCGATATCCAAACGCTTTGCACATCCTACGAATTTGGCGGTTTAACCCTTGCGTTAAAACAATTCGGAAAACACGATCACTAATTCTTGTTACTTCACATCGCTTAGTCACTTCACCTAATATTTCAACACCATTTGACATACCTTTTAAAAAATGATGATTATAAGGCTTGTCTACTGTAACAATATACTCTTTTTCATGATTATTCTCAGCCCGAAGTATCCTATTTACGATATCTCCGTCATTTGTTAGTAAAATTAACCCTTGGGAATCCTTATCTAATCGACCTATTGGGAAGATACGCTGTGGGTGATTAACAAAATCAATAATGTTCCCTTTTACGTCTTTTTCTGAAGTACATGTAATTCCAACCGGTTTATTTAAAGCAATATATATAGGTTTTGGTTTTGCTTTTATTGGTTTTCCATCAATAAGAACAATATCCTCTGGTTGAACTTGACTCCCCAATTCACATATTTCACCATTTATGGTTACTCGCTTGGCTTCAATTAATCTATCGGTTTCTCTTCTAGAGCAAAAACCCGTTTCTGCAATATATTTATTTATTCTCATTTATGTCCTCTTTTCTTACCCTAATAGTTTCTCTCATAAAATT
>DASQIV010000309.1:0-2915 GCA_035631415.1 Pseudoneobacillus sp.
GTAGGTTTAATAGACGGATTTGAATCTAAAATTAAATTTAGAGGTACCGTAAAAAGATTACTATAATACCATAACGTATCTCCTTTACGAACAAGAACCTTCATATTCTTCCTCCTTTCCAAAAACATAAACAGTATGTCAGCTAGTCATCATAAAATATATATGTTTAATTTCTGTTCAAAATACCCCAAAAATAAAAGAGCCTGCTGAGGCAGACTCTTCATGAATTACTTTAAAGGCTTGGAATCTTCATAAAAACGGAGTAAATCACCATAAATAATTTTATCAGAGAATTCAAGTTCGTTTTTAGATTTCTCCATATATGGGTCACAAGCATTTTTATCAGTTGGTTCTTCCGTTTTTTTATCATAACAAATACCACGTGTATAAATAAAATCCTTTGTAATAAAACTTCCGTCTCTTAATACAGTAAACTCCATTTTATCATTAGCAAATAGATCTGATCCAAACTCGATATCTTTTTTAGTGTCAATGCCTAATAAATGCAAGATAGTTGGCTTTAAATCAATTTGACCTGAAACCGTTGAGACTGTTTTGCCTTTTTGACCAGGAATATGAATAATTAAAGGAACCCTCTGAAGTTGTGTACTAACATAAGGGGTTACTTCTTTACCTAAGAATTGAGCCATTGCTTTATTATGGTTTTCTGAAATTCCATAATGGTCTCCGTAAAGAATGATAATCGAATCTTCATAAAGACCTTCTTCTTTTAGTCGTTCTACAAAATGCTTTAATGCCTCATCTTCGTATCGAATAGTTGGAAAATAATTGTTTAAAGTATTACTTTCAGAATTAAAAGGTTCAATTAGTCGATCTTCTTCTTCTAATTCAAAAGGAAAATGATTCGTTAAAGTAATAAATTTAGCATAATACGGTTTAGGCATATCTTTTAAATGCTGTATGGATTGTTCAAAGAAATCTTTATCTTTTAATCCCCATCCAACTGAATTTTCTTCACGAATATCATAATCAATCATTGAATAGAAACGTTGATACCCTAAAGACTTATACATAATATCACGATTCCAAAAACTTTTATTATTTGCATGTAAAGAGGCTGTAAAATATCCATTTTTGTTTAATATTTCTGGAGTTGCGTTAAATTCATTACCTGAATGAGTAAAGAAAACTGCACCACGACTAAGCGGATATAATGAGTTTTCTACGATAAATTCAGAGTCAGAGGTTTTGCCTTGACCTGTTTGATGGTAAAAATTCTCAAAATAGTAACTTTCTTTAATAAAATCATTTAAGAATGGTGTAATCTCTTGCCCATTTACAGTTTGGTTAATGACAAAGTTTTGTGTGGATTCCATGGAGATTAATATAACGTTTTTCCCTTTTGCAATTCCATACATTTGATCATTTGGATGATTATAGCCCGCACGAATATAGTTATCAATGTCGACTAACTCGCTGCCATCAGCAAGTGCTCGTTGAGCAGAAGATTTTGATTGTAAAAACGCATCGTAAATATGGTAATTGTAAGTCCCTATATTTTTCACTAGCATTTCACGATCAAAAGTACGAGTTAGTAATTGTGGTCTTTCTGCCTCTGCTAAACCTAAATTAAAAAATGTAACGGCAAGCACAATAAGAAAGTATGCACGTCTGTTCCCTTTTGAATACTCACGATATTGAATAAATTTAGGCTTAAACTTCACAAAAGCAATTAAAATAAAGAAATCTATAAAATAGAATAAATCGCTTATATTTAATAATTCATTTACACTGCTTCCAAGATCGCTCATATTGGAGGTTTGAAATAGGACAGGAATGGTTAAAAAGTCATTAAAGAAACGATAAAATACCACGTTACCATATAAAATAGCTGAAATGAAAAAGCTCGTTATTAAAATATATCTTTTTTGGTTTTTCTCTTTAAGTAAAAGACCTATCCCAAATACAAACATGAGAAAACTTAATGGATTAATAAACAATATAAATTCTTGTTTCCAATTTTCAATTTTAATTTCAAAACTAGTTTGATAGACAATGTATGTTTTAAGCCAAAGCATCAAAGTTGCTAAAGTAATTAACGATACTTTTGACCATAAAAACTTGCGCATATTCAGTTACCCTCCCTGTTAAAAACAGTTGGAAATTAGGATATTTTTTTCTATATTTAGGAAGTTCTAACCAACCAAACAATATCTTAATACTTTTTTTACAAATAATCAATCAGTCTATAATCTATTTTATTTATACTAACATTTATGATATTTTATCGTTATTCTCTTTCCCCACATATTAGACGATTAAACCCTCAATATGTTTCAGTATCGTCCATTTTTAACATAAACACACCTTTGGTCTTATCTATAGTGAGTTTATATCCCTCTTTTATCCCTAAAATCGAAAACTGTTGCTAGTTATAAACAAGTAATACCAAATTAAACAGGTGAAGGGGTTTCCATTTTTATAGAAACCCCTTCACCTGTTTATTAATTTAACAATTAATTATTACTTTACAATGGTATTTTTAATTAGCCACGCAGCTCCGATAACACCAGCATCGTTACCAAGAGTAGCAATTGCCATATTGGTTGATTCTTTCACTCTAGGGAAGCTATATTGATCAAAATAATTCTTTATCGAACTTAAAAGTAAATCGCCAGCTTTCGATACTCCTCCACCGATGACAATCTTTTCAGGGTTTAATGTATTGGCAATATTAGCCAAGGCAAGCCCCAAATGAAAAGAGACTTCTTCAATAACATCCAATGCAACCTGGTCATTATTTCCAGCACAATCAAATACATGTTTTGCTGTGATAACACCTTCAGAGTGATAAATGTCTTTTAATTCGCTATTAATAGCTGTGTCTTGAAGCTTAGATGTTGCAATCCGAACGATTCCAGTTGCCGATGCAATAGTTTCTAGACAGCCATTCT
>DASQIV010000310.1:0-8054 GCA_035631415.1 Pseudoneobacillus sp.
AAACTTAAAAAATGCTCTTGCTAAGCTAGAAGAAAAATCGGTTGATGCGTTACCAGTACTTGAGGGTGAAAAGTATGTTGGTGTTGTTACAAGATTCGGGATTTATGAAAGCTTTTTTGCATCTGGAAAAGCAAAGGATGAATTTTTAGAATCTACAAGTGTTAATGAAGTTTTAAAAAATCAAGATAAGTATCTTGAAGGAAACGAGATTTTTGAAAAGACATTGGTTGATTTAAAAGATTTTCCTTTACTTGCAGTAGTAGGAGAAAATAAGAAGTTCCTAGGAATTGTTACTCGCTTTGATGTATTGGAGCAATTTCAAAGTGCATTCGGTATGAATAGACCTGGTGTCAGAATTGCCTTTACTTCTGTTGAGACAGAGGGACGTATTGCTCGTCTAGCTGAGATTGCTCACCACTTCCATGAGCATATTATTTCTCTTGTTACCTTTGACGAAACGGATAAGCTTGTTCGTAGAATTGTTATGAAGGTCCAAAAGAAGGACAATATTGATAAATTTATTAGTAAATTAGAAGAGTCAGGTTTTAGAATACTAAATATTGATGAAATTTAACTAAGATATTAGAAATGAAAAAAAATCCTTTTCATACATTGGTATGGGAGGGATTTTTTTTATGAAAAGCATTTTGTTAGTATGGATATCATTTTTATGTGGCTACCTATTTATTAATTGGTTACCCATACCGGAACCTCTCAGTTTATCCAATATTATTTTGGAATTTGTGTTTAATCCGGTAAAGGTTTTTGCGGCAGCGGTCTCATTTTTTGTTGGCTTTATCACAACTGGCATCCTCATCCGTGATTTAGTTGTGTTTATAAAAAAGACTCGTAACAATAACAGTAATATCCTTATAAATATCGTTAGTATGCTACTATTTATACTGGTCACTTATTTTCTATTTCAGCTTGGATTTCTTCATATGCTACTGTTTTTTAGTTTTGCTTTTCTATATGGTATGATGACTATGGGGAAAAATAAATAAAGATTATCAGGAGGAACAATGGAGTTATTTTGGATTGGAATGGCAATCTTCATTGGGTTGATTTTATATATGGTAAAAGAGGCTTTTGCTAATAGAGTAGTTATAAATGAACTATCTTTTACTGATTTTCCAGAAACATTTGGTGAGGTTTCTATTTTTTTTATTTCTGATATTCATCGAAGAAAAATAGCAAGTAAAATGATTGATAAGGTCAAAGGGAAAGTAGACATGGTCATTATTGGTGGGGATTTAACTGAAAAAGGAGTACCCTTGGACCGTACGAAAGAAAATATAAATCTTCTAAAAGAATTAGGGCCAGTCTATTTTGTGTGGGGAAATAATGATTATGAAGTGGATTATCACGAACTAGATGCACTTTTATTATCTTTAGGTGTTAAGATTTTGGATAACACAGCCGTACAATTTGAATCAAGAGAAGGCGAGAAATTCGTTCTTTTAGGAATAGACGATATGAATGAAAAAAGGGATCGCCTTGATTATGCATTAAGTGATGCTGGGGAAGAAGGTTTTAGAATCCTCGCTGCTCATAATCCAAGGATTATTGCAAAGATAAGAGAATCACATCATATACGTTTAACCTTGACAGGACATACTCATGGTGGTCAAATACATATTTTGGGGTATTCCCCTTATGAAAAAGGAACGATTAAACAGCTTTCTCAAACAACATTGCTTATCAGTAATGGGTATGGGACTACTGCGATGCCGATGAGATTAGGTGCACGAGCAGAGACGCACCTAATCATATTAAAAAAGAAATCAGAGTAAATTTTTTTAATTGATACATAGCCAAATGGTTAATAAAGACAAATCACCTTCCTGCTCAAAAATCATACACTGTTTATAAGATTGACGATTATTATACATTCAAAAGGATCTTCCTTTTCCCTTTCTGAAGAAATAATCCAAACAGTGAAGAGTTATGTCATAGCAGGAGGCATTAACATGCGCTTAGAACGAATTACTTTTAATAAAATAAAAGTTTCTCTTAGTTCCGATGATCTGTTTCATCGTGGGATATCTAATGAGGATATTTGGAAGGATTCAAATAAATGGCATCAGCTGTTCCATGAAATGGTGGATGAGGCTTCAGATGAATTTGGAGTCGATATACGTGGCCAAGTTGCAGTAGAAATTTTTTCTCTTCAAACACAAGGAATGATCATGATTATTACGATGGAAGATGATTATGTGGATGAAGAAGAAGATTTATATGAAGATAATTTTATTGAAATGCAGGTTACAGTTGGTGGCTGTGAAGACTGTTTATTTGAATTTAAGGATTTCGAAGATATCATTCAATTGTCAAAGCGTTTAATTTCACATGATGTAATAGATGGAAGTATTTATTTTAAAGATAATAAGTATTTCTTACTTTTTGAAGGATCATTAAATACATTACCTTTAGGGAGCATTGCGTTTCTTCTAGCGGAATATGGTAATCCTTCCTTAGTAAGCTCACATGTTTTACGAGAATATGGAACAGTGATTATAGATAAAAAAGCAATTGAAAAAGTTAATCAATATTTTAAATAGTTAATTTAAAGAGGTGGATTCCGCCTCTATTTTTATGGAGAAATAATGAGTGAAATCAATAAAAAACAACTTGAATAAATAATTTTGATAGCGGTTACATAAATTAATCAAAAAATGCTGAAAAGTTGATTTTTCATCTTGCATAAAAAAAACAAACGTGTATACTTGTCATGAAAGCTGACAATAAAAGTTATAGTGTTTTTAGGAGGGTTTACAAATGGTAGCCGATAAGGGTACTGAGAATAAACATATTGAAGACAAACATGATGTTTTAAAGTCAACACAAACTGTTATTCATAAGGCATTAGAGAAACTAGGGTATCCTGAAGAGGTATACGAGCTTTTGAAAGAACCACTTCGGATGATGACTGTTAAAATTCCTGTGCGTATGGATGACGGTTCAGTAAAAGTTTTTACAGGCTATCGAGCTCAGCACAACGATGCTGTCGGGCCTACGAAAGGTGGAATTCGTTTCCATCCAGGTGTTACAGAAAAAGAAGTGAAAGCCCTTTCGATATGGATGAGTTTAAAATGTGGAATCGTAGATCTACCGTACGGTGGTGGTAAGGGTGGTATCGTTTGTGATCCACGCGATATGTCATTTAGAGAACTAGAAAGACTTAGCCGTGGGTACGTTCGTGCAATAAGTCAGATTGTTGGACCTACCAAAGATATTCCGGCGCCAGATGTATTTACAAACTCACAAATCATGGCTTGGATGATGGATGAGTATAGTCGTATAGATGAATTTAATTCACCAGGATTTATTACAGGTAAACCACTTGTTTTAGGTGGTTCCCATGGACGTGAATCAGCTACAGCTAAAGGAGTAACTATTTGTATTCATGAAGCCGCTAAAAAGAGGGGCATTGAATTAAAAGGTGCACGTGTAGTTGTACAAGGATTTGGAAATGCAGGCAGTTATTTATCCAAATTTATGCATGATGAAGGAGCAAAGGTTGTTGGTATTTCCGATGCCTATGGTGCTTTATATGACCCTAATGGATTAGATATAGATTATTTACTAGATCGTCGTGATAGCTTCGGAACAGTCACAAAGTTATTTGATAATACAATTACAAATAAAGAATTGCTTGAATTAGATTGTGATATATTAGTTCCTGCTGCAATTGAAAATCAGATTACAGAGGAAAATGCTCACAATATAAAAGCAAAAATTGTGGTTGAAGCTGCCAATGGGCCTACAACATTAGAAGCAACACAAATATTAACCGAACGCGGAATCCTGCTTGTCCCAGACGTATTAGCCTCTGCGGGTGGTGTAACGGTTTCTTATTTTGAATGGGTACAGAATAACCAAGGCTACTATTGGACAGAAGAAGAAGTAGAAGAAAAGTTAGAAAAGGTTATGGTTAAGTCCTTTAATAGTATATACGATACAGCACAAACTCGTCGTATTGACATGCGCTTAGCCGCATATATGGTTGGCGTTCGTAAAATGGCAGAAGCAAGCCGTTTCAGAGGATGGATTTAAAGGGATAAGTGGAAAAGTAAAAACTTGCTGCTTGTTCCAAGAATTTGGAACTGAACACTCAGTTTGTCTTTATTGAAATAAAGTGTTAAATCTCCTATCATTAGATAGGAGATTTTTTTTGAAAGGAGTCGGCTTATTTTGGAGGACGTTATTATTGTTGGCGGTGGCCCATGTGGCTTAGCAGCTGCCATTGCATTAAAAGAAAAAGGAAAAAATCCTTTAATTATAGAAAAAGGAAATATCGTTAATGCTATTTATCATTATCCAACCCATCAAACTTTTTTTAGTACAAGTGAAAAATTAGAAATTGGAAATATGCCTTTTGTGACGGAGGAATATAAGCCTAAACGAAACCAAGCATTGGTTTATTACCGAGAGGTTGCAAAAAGAAAACAGCTCAGAATCCATTCTTTTGAAAAGGTCTTAGGTGTCTTAAAGAACAATGGGCACTTTAAGGTTCAAACAAACAAAAATATGTATGAAACTAAAAATGTGGTAATTGCGACTGGGTACTATGATCATCCAAATTTTATGGGTGTCCCAGGCGAAAATTTGCCCAAGGTTTCTCATTACTTTAAAGAAGCTCATCCATTTTATAACTTAGATGTTTGCGTTATAGGTGGAAAAAATTCAAGTGTAGACGCTGCTATTGAGCTTGTTAAAGCAGGTGCAAGAGTTACTGTGCTATATCGAGGGAATTCTTATTCACCTAGTATAAAACCATGGATTTTACCTGAATTCGATTCACTTGTCAGAAATCAAGTGATTAAGTTGGAATTCAATGCTAAAGTAAAAGAAATTACAGAAAACGAAGTCATATATCATGTACAAGGGGAAGAAAAAAAGATAAATAATGATTTTGTCTTTGCGATGATTGGTTATCATCCTGATCATGATTTCTTAAAGAAAATGGGTATACAAATTGACCTGGAAACAGGAAGACCATTTTTTAATATGGAAACAATGGAAACAAACGTAAATGGTATATATATAGCAGGCGTGATAGCTGCTGGAAATAATGCAAATGAGATTTTTATAGAAAATGGTCGTTTTCATGGTGGACTTATCGCCGAAGACATCGATACTAAAGAAAAAAATCAGGGATAGTAACAATATCCCTGATTTTTTTAAGTTAAGAAGATTTTTTCGACTTCTTTGAGGTTGGAGGTATACGAGAGTGCAATTAGTAGTTTTAATCTTGCTTTTTGACCATTTAGTCCGTTTGAGAAAATGACTCCTAATTCTTTTAATTTTTTTCCTCCACCGTCATATCCATATATATCTTGAACAATTCCATTAAAACATCTTGAAACAAGTACCACTGGTATTTGGTTTTCAATTAGTCTTTTTACTCCCTCAACTGTTGCGGGTGGTAAATTTCCTTGGCCTAAAGCCTCGATCACGACTCCATCGTATTGTAGGTTGTTGACGGCATCTAATACGGTAGAATCCATCCCTGCATAAGCCTTCATTAGGACTACTTTTTTTGTAATGGCAGTAATGTTATAACACTCCTGATTTGTCGGAGCGTGGTGAAAAACAATTCCTCTTTTTGTTATGATTCCTATTGGGCCATACTGCGGACTTTGAAAAGTGGATACATTACTAGTATGGGTTTTTGTAACATTCTTTGCAGTGTGAATCTCATCATTTAAAACAACAAGAACCCCTTTACTTTTTGCTTCTTCATTACTAGCCACACGTATGGATTCAATCAAATTATATAAGCCATCTGAGCCGATTTCATTACTTGAACGCATTGCACCAGTAACAACGATTGGAATATCTATGTGAACAGTTAAATCAAGAAAGTAAGCTGTCTCCTCTAAGGTATCCGTTCCATGTGTGATAACAACCCCGTCGATTTTGTTCATGTGGTAATGTGTTTCTATTAAATTCTTAAGAATAAGCATCTCATTTGTTGTAATATGTGGGGAAGGAAGATTAAATGGTTCTTCAACAATAATATTAGCTAGTTCAGTTAGCGAATTTGTTTTTTCGGTTAATGGGTTATGTTCACCAGGCTTTACTGCTCCGGTTTCAGCATCTTCACTCATAGAAATAGTTCCACCTGTATGTATAATTAAAATTGTTTTTTTCATATTTTCCTCCGTTATATGGTAATCCCTTTGTCATTTATATAATCAGCATTTTCATTCTTACTATTACATGATACGATTAAGAAAACAGATTGAAAAGAGGATCGCAACATGTTAGCGATATTATCTGCTGGGATAGCACCAGGTCTAGCATTATTGAGCTACTTTTATTTGAAAGATGAATATGAAACGGAACCCATTTCAGTTGTCTTTAAGACATTTATTTTTGGTGCCCTTCTTGTATTCCCTTTAATGTTTATTCAATATATTTTTCAAACCGAAATGGTTTTCCAATCTAAGTGGCTGAATGCCTTTGTTGCCTCAAGTCTAATGGAGGAATTTTTTAAATGGTTTATCCTTTTTTATACAGTATATAAACATGTATCCTTTGATGAGCCATATGATGGAATCGTATATGGTGCAGCCGTATCTTTAGGTTTTGCCAGTGTTGAAAATATTCTTTACTTAGTAGCGAATGGATTTGGTCATGCAATTGGTAGAGCGTTACTACCTGTTTCAAGCCATGCCCTATTCGGAGTGATTATGGGTTTTTATTTGGGGAAAGGAAAGTTTTCATTTAATCAAAATAGAAAGTGGTTATTTCTTTCTTTGTTTTTTCCCTTTATCCTTCACGGAACCTATGATTTTATTTTATTGTCAGAAACGAATTGGGTTTATTATATCATCCCATTTATGATCTTTCTTTGGTGGCTAGGTTTAAGAAAAGTAAAAAAAGCTAGGCTATTAACCTCAAAGCATATAGAAAATAAATTAAAATTCCAAAAAACTCTTCCTTTTTAATGATACAAGGAAGAGTTTTTATTTTTGTTTACTTAATCCGTAAACCAAAGTTACTTATTTAATGAATAAAAACCCAGTTCCTACAAAAAATAGGGTTAATGTAAATTCATCTTGTATATGGAGGTTTAGTTCCATGAAGAGAAAGTTATCTCGATTATTTAAACAGATTTCGATTGCTTCGATTTCAGCACTCCTATTTTTTAGTAGTGGTGGCAATCAAAAGGTAAGTGCTTTTTCCAACCAAGTAATTCAGCAGGGGGCTGTAGGAGATGACGTTATTGAATTACAATCCAGGCTCCAATATATAGGATTCTATAACGGAAACATTGACGGTGTTTTTGGTTGGGGAACTTATTGGGCACTTCGTAATTTTCAATATGAATTTGGATTACCAATAGACGGATTAGCTGGACAAACGACGAAAGCGAAACTAGTAAAAGCAAGTAAATATAATAAGTCCTACGTAAAACAACAAATAAACCAAGGGAAAGACTTTACTCATTATGGTGGTGTACCAACAGAAAAGCAAACCAAAAATAACAACAATACAAAACCTGCACCTGCACCTAAAAAAAATACCACTGCGACCAAAAAGGCTAAACCAACCGCTGCCAATGTACCGAGTGGCTTCTCTCAAAATGATATTCAATTAATGGCTAATGCTGTATATGGAGAATCGAGAGGTGAACCATATACCGGTCAAGTAGCTGTTGCGGCTGTTATATTAAATCGAGTACAAAGTGCAACTTTTCCAAATTCTGTATCTGGAGTGATTTTTGAACCAGGTGCATTTACTGCTGTTGCAGATGGTCAAATCTGGTTAACTCCTAACGAGACAGCGAAAAAGGCGGTTTTAGACGCTCTGAATGGTTGGGACCCTACTGGTAATGCTCTTTATTATTTTAATCCTGCTACCGCAACAAGTTCATGGATTTGGGGTCGTCCACAAATTAAACGTATCGGAAAACACATATTTTGTAAATAAAGGGGTGAGTAAGAATGGTAAGAGGAATATTAATTGACATATTAACCTTAGGTGTAGCTGGGACTGCCTTTTGTGGATATCAAGATCATCGTGAAAAAAATGCAGTATTATTA
>DASQIV010000311.1:0-4184 GCA_035631415.1 Pseudoneobacillus sp.
TATATATATTTCTATTTATAAGTATAAGGAGTGATTATAACATGTCCGAAAAATTATATAGAAGACCTATGGTTATGAGTCATAGTGCAATTAGATTTGAAACTTCCCAAAGTATAAATACAAGCATTATGGAAATGGAAACAGAATCTGTCCAAGATATCTGTGGTGAAGATTCAACTTTGTTTGATTTTAATTTAGCAGCTGATAATAGTGATTTTAACGAAGCAGAAAATTCTAATGGAGTAGCCCTTTTTGGCAGCGGTAATGAACAAGAAGGTGCTACCTGTGGAGAAGAAACAAGTGAGGGTATTGATGATGGTACAGTTGACGGTATCATAATTAATGACGATAACAATAACAATGAAGAAAATCCAACCAGTGATGACACTATAATAGATCTTGATAGTACTACCAATGATGATGACAGCAATTCCAATGAAGACACTACTGACAGTAATGACAGCTCCACCGAAGATGTATCTTCTGAAAATTCCTCTGAAAGTAATGACAGTATTAATTTAAACGACAGTAGTTCTAACGAAGATACTAATACTAATACTAATACTAATACTAATGATAACAGCTCTGTAGATACTGAAACCGAAGAATCTACTTCAAGCCATGATATCATTATTGTTGAAGACAATAATAATAATGACACTAAAAATGAGAATAGCTCTACTAATAATGATGTCAGTAATACAGAAGGTAAATAACATCAAGAATAAAAATTTTAAAATCCCCAATCAAGTTGATGGGGATTTTAATTTGTAATATTTAATTAAGATATTTATTTACAACAATCAAGAATTCATTTCTCCATTAAAACTTTATCCACTCTTCTCTCAACAATCTCCCCCTCACTCAATTCAATAACCTGATCCGCCTTTTGAATGGACAAACTGCGATGTGCGATAATGATAATGGTCATTGTCCCCTTAAGTCGTTCGAGTGCTTCGAGAATTTTTGTTTCATTTTCAGTATCCAATGCACTTGTTGCTTCGTCTAGGATAAGAACCGATGGATTCTTCAAAAGGGCACGAGCTAAAACTAACCGTTGCCGCTCGCCTCCAGATAAATTAATCCCCCTGTCCCCCACTCTAGTATGGATTCCTTTAGGAAGTCTTTTTACAAATTGGTCTGCAGCTGCAAATTTTAGTGCATTCCAAACTTCTTCTTTTTTAGCATCAGGTTTCATCAACAACAAGTTTTCAAGTATTGTTGCATTAAATAGAAATGGATCCTGCGGAACAAAACTAATTGATTTTTTATAAGCATATTGTTTTTCCTTTGTTATCACAGTTCCATCGACTAGTATCTCTCCACTTTCCGGCTGATGAAGACCGAGCAAAAGATCTACTAAAGTGCTCTTACCAGCCCCAGACTCCCCAACAATAGCCGTCATCTGTTTTACGGGTATCCTTAAATTAACGTTGTGTAAGGCAGGTTTTGGGGCATCACCATATTTGAAGAATACATTTTTACATTCAATGGATTCATTAATATGAAGTGGTTCATTAATATTAGAACCAAATTCAATATCTTTGGAATCTTTTGTTTCATTATGTAAATCTAGTAAAACTTTAAAAGCAGGTATAGTCATAGCTAATTGCTGTAAATACGATTGAATCCCCACAAATCTTGGCCAAAGTCGTGAGAAGAGCAAAATGACCATGAGCAGCTTTGCTGGCTGTGCAGAGAAAAAATGAACGGAGAAAAATATAAAACTTGTAATAATAATGCCTAAAGCGGTTTTATAGGAAACCTGTGAGTTAGACTGTAATTTCACATAGTTTACTTGTTCGGTTAACATTCTTCTATTTAATGACTTCATCCAATTCAGTCGAGATTTTTCAAGTGTATTTGTCTTAATATCTTTTATTCCATTAAGATTATCGGTAATTCCTGCAAGGTATTTCCTTGCTAGTTGAGTAGACTCTTTCCCGAGAGATTTGGCTTGTTTTACAAACCTCCATGAAAAAAAGGCAAGGCAGAGGCCGCAAAGTAATACAAGGCTTGATATTTGAATAGAAATCCAAAAGGCTATCCCGATTTGTATTAGAGTAAAAATAAGATTCGTAGCCAACAGCATAAACATCTTTATTCCCATCGCTACACGATTAATATCTTTGGTTAAGGAATTAATCAAATTTGATTTTCGTGTTTTTAAATAAAATTCCCACCTTACATTTAGTAGAGCATTGTATGTATCTTCTTTCAGGTGATTGATGAATCCTTGCTGCATTTTTACATCTCTAATAGCCAAATTACGTTCAAGCAGGCTTTGACCTACAACCATAGCCAGGTAAATACCTAATATTGTCGTTAGTCCTGTTCCCTTAGGAAACTCTTTTAAAAAGTTCAAAATTCCCCAAAACACAGCATTCTGACTTTGCATTTCTAATATCCCGCCAATACTTAGCATCGGAATTAGTAATAAAATCGCAGCCCCGTCCAATAAGCTTACAATGACCATCCCAAGAAGATTGAAATATAGTATTTTCCCTGTAAATTGATAAAAGCGTTTTAAAAAATAAATAAATTCCTTCATCCATAACCTCCGTTTGGATTTTTAAAAGGTATAAATTTTTCCACTTTTTAACTTCATTTTACAATATAATTTTGAAATTTATATAAATAACTTAAAAATAATAAAAGATGAGCTATTTTAGCCCATCTTTTTAAAAGCACATTAGGTTAACGTTTTTTATAGATTTATTAATGGATTCGGCTCTATTTTCCCATCCATGCTTTTAATAAATTCATAGGTTTGTGGAGCTCGTTGATACAAGGTTTCTTTTGTTTCATCATTCAAATAATACATCGCGAAGGTTTCGGCAAAGTATTCTTCGGGAAACAATAAAAAATAAGAGGTTCCAGGAAACAAGACAGAGCGTTCCTTCTCCCATGCATCTAAAAATGAACGGTTGTATTTTACTTCATGCAAAATAAAATGGTCAATGGAATGGGCCAGCTCATGAAGCTCAAGATTGACTGAGCCATGGCCTTTTCCCTTTTCACTCGCACCAATTTTTACAAGAACTGTTTTGCCTCCACCAATACCCGGAACGTCATCCCATGTTGTTTTCGAATGATATCCTCGTGGTATTACACCACGTAAATGACTGGCTGTCGGATTCTCAGTTAATTTACCTTCGAATAATTTTACGACTATTCCTTGTTCCTTAATTTGATCTAATAAAAAGTCTGGTAACAAAGACAGACGACTAATCACTTTTGCTGCTTCTTGTTGGTTAAAAGAGGTTTCAGGAAGTATGACTATATGATCAAGTTGAATTTTCGGTTTTATAGAAAGTGATTTTCTTAGAATGGAATGTTCATCGAAATCAGCAAACCTTATTCCTTCGACAGAGGCTTGTGATATTTTATAGAAAGAGAAAGAGAGTATTAATATACCAAACGTAACGACCCATTTTTTCAATCCATCTAACTCCCCTCTCGATGCCTATATCCGTTTCTTTATCTATTAAAATTATAACATATTAAAATCAAAATGAAGCGGCTACATTCGTAGGTAAATAGTGGTTGAAGGGGCTTAAAAAAATAAAAAAACTCGACACATTCAAGTGCCGAGTTCGTAAAGAGGATTAGCTCATCCATTTTGGTGGTGTATTTTTATCCCAATAAATTGCTCCAAGTGTATGATGATTTTGGAAACCATCTAAGTAGGTGTGATAGTGGAAATTAAACCAATAACCTTGTTGAGGTGGGTTGTCTCTTCTGACATGGAAACGAATTACGTCTTCCCCAGTTAATTGATCTTGTATGTGAAAAATTCTTTCTGAAGTTCCACCGGTTGGAAATTCAGATATGTTTAAATATTGTAGCTTACCCTCAGGAATTTGAAGGGTAACTTCATCAATTGCTTTTTCAATTTCAGGTAAGATAATTTCTTTAAACTCGTCCTGAATGACAGGTTTAATTTTATTACCAAATTTCTGATAGGAATAATTTTCTGCCTGTTCCACCAATCCATCTAGTATTTCCTCTCTTGATGGAAGACTAGCTATGGTTGTTTCAAAGGAAAGATCTTCTTTAGGAGGCTCAGATTCAAAAACATCTTGGTTTGACCCGTCTTGGTTTAATTCATTCAACCAAGCAGCTTGAGAAGGAGTGACCATTCCAAAAGTTAAAATCGATACCATTACAACAAATGTTTTTCT
>DASQIV010000312.1:0-4255 GCA_035631415.1 Pseudoneobacillus sp.
GCTTATGCTGCACGTTACGTAGCAAAAAACCTTGTTGCTGCTGGTTTAGCTGAGAAGGTTGAAGTTCAGTTAGCATATGCAATTGGGGTAGCACATCCGGTTTCAATTTCGGTTGATACATTTGGTACAGGAACAGTTGGCGAAGATGTTTTAGTTGAACTTGTTCGTGAAAACTTTGACCTACGTCCAGCAGGAATTATCTAAATGCTAGACCTTCGTCGTCCTATTTATAAGCAAACAGCTGCTTACGGACACTTTGGCCGTACAGATGTTGATTTACCATGGGAAAGAACAGATAAAGCTGAAGTATTAAAAGCACAAGCAGCTAATCGTTAATTTCTTCTTTAGAAGAAAACACTGCATTTCTTCTTTAAAACTAGGGAGTTACATTTAATGTAACTCCCGTTTTTATTTTTCGTCTTATAAAGTAGGAATAAATCTTCTATATAAGGGAATAAAACGAATAGCTAGAAAAATCAGGTACAAATTTCTAACAGACTTTCTAAAATTAGGACTTATGAACTGTTAAGTTTTCTGCTTTTTCAGTGCCATTTTTCGAGAAACAGTGGTAGTATTATAAGGGATATTTTTAAAGACTATCTTAGTATTACAAATGTGAGAAACGGAGTAGGTGACATACATAATGTGTGGATTTATCGGTTGTATCCATAATCAACCACAACAATTTCGTGATGAAGATAAGCAGCTTTTTAAAACGATGAATGATGTAATTACCCATCGAGGACCAGATGATGATGGGTTTTATTTAGATGAATATATTCAATTTGGTTTCCGCCGTTTGAGTATTATTGATATTGAAAGCGGGCACCAGCCATTAACGTATGAAAATGAACGTTATTGGATTCTTTTTAATGGTGAGATTTATAACTATCTAGAATTAAGAGAAGAGCTTGTAAAGGAAGGCCTAGCATTTGCTACACATTCAGATACAGAGGTCATCTTAGCTCTTTATAGTAATCTAAAGGAAAAAGCAGTAGAAAAGCTAAGAGGAATGTTTGCCTTCCTTATTTGGGATAAACAAGAACAAACATTATTTGGCGCACGGGACCCATTTGGTATCAAACCGTTATTTTTTTATCAAGATGAAGAACGTACTTTTTTTGGCTCGGAAAAGAAGAGTATTTTACTTGCATTAGAAAATACGGAGCTTAATAAAGATGCTTTACAATATTACCTAACCTATCAATTCGTGCCAGAACCCTATAGCATGACGGAAGGAATTCAAAAATTAGAGCCAGGGCATTATTTCACAAAAAAGATTGGCTCTAAAATGGAAATTAAACGATATTGGAGAGCTTCTTTTCATCCTATCCAAAAGTCTGAGTCAGACTTCATCAAAGAAATAAAAGATGTTCTATTTGACAGCGTGAAAATGCATATGCGCAGTGACGTTCCTGTAGGTTCTTTCTTATCGGGTGGTATAGATTCTTCCATCATTGCATCGATTGCGAAAGAATTTCATCCGGCAATCAAAACATTCTCTGTTGGCTTTGATCATAACGGTTTTAGTGAAATTGATGTGGCAAAGGAAACAGCGGAAAAGCTTGGTGTTGAGAATATTAGCTATGTCATATCTCCACAGGAATATATGAATGAAATTCCAAAGATTATGTGGCATATGGACGATCCGCTAGCAGATCCAGCTTGTGTACCACTATATTTTGTAGCGCGTGAAGCAAGAAAGCACGTTACGGTTGTTCTATCTGGGGAAGGTGCTGACGAATTATTTGGTGGCTATAATATCTATCGCGAGCCTCAATCATTAGAAGTGTTTAATAAGATTCCTCGTGTAGGTAAGGCAGTCTTGAAAGGTATCGCCAATGTTTTACCAGAGGGAACAAAGGGTAAGAGCTTTATTGAACGTGGTGTGACTCCAATGGAGCTACGTTATATTGGAAATGCGAAAATGTTTACCGAAGAGGAAAAACGCCATCTCTTAAAAGGATATAGAGAAGGGCTTAACTACACGGATATAACGAAACCTTTATACGCTGAAAGCCAAGGTTATGATCCAGTAGATCGCATGCAATTTATTGATATTCATACTTGGATGCGAGGAGATATTCTATTAAAGGCAGATAAAATGACGATGGCTCATTCATTAGAGCTTCGAGTTCCTTTCTTAGATAAGGTTGTATTTGATGTTGCCTCAAAGATTCCAACTAGTTTAAAGACGGCGAACGGAACAACAAAATATATTTTAAGAAAAGCAGCAGAAGGTATTGTTCCAGATCATGTTTTAAACCGTAAAAAGCTAGGTTTCCCTGTACCAATTCGCCATTGGTTAAAAAATGAAATGAATGATTGGGCGAAAAAAATAATCCGTGAAAGTAACACGGATCATTTAATCAATAAATCATATTTATTGAAGCTTCTTGAAGATCATTGCCAAAATAAAGCGGATAATAGCCGAAAGATTTGGACTGTGCTCATGTTTATGGTCTGGCATCAGGTGTATGTGGAAAAAGTGTATGATTTTGAAACAGATTTGGTTGGAGATAAATTGTTACAACCAATGTAATTAATTGTTGGGAAGATAAGTAATGGCTTGTCTTCCCATTTGCACCCATGATTCCTCGAAATCTTTAAGGGGTGCTTTTTTATTTTTTTCACCTGTTAATGGATCGTTAAAATAGATATATTCTTTATCATAACCGGTTAATAGGACGGAATGCTCACGATAGGTTACTTGGATTTCTCCTTTTGGAGTTTGCCAAGTGATAAAGGCGTCTGCAGGTAATTTCTGATAACGAGTATTCGTTATTACCCAAACAGGTCTATTGTCAGATAGGTGGATTTTAATCTCTTGAAAGTCACTACCTGTAAAATCCTTTATTCGTCCAGGGAGATAACTTTCTGCTAGCTGACGTATCGGCTCGTGATAAACACCTAAGCCTCGTTCCTTATAGGTATACATGCTTCCGACAAAGCCTTCATTCGGATGACCATAATAAGTTTTCCCTTTCTCCACTTTATAGGGAGTAGGATTTTTTTTTATTTTTTTGGCTAACGTTAATTTATCAACCTTTATATCTGCACTTTGTAGAAGCATAGCGAGACTAGTAACCTCACAGCCTCGGGGTAATTCAGGATATTGGCTGATGGTAGGTTCATCTAAAAGGACATGTTTTTGTATTTTTATAATCGGTAATTCACGAAATTCCTCAATGCTGTAAGAATATGTTTTTGAAACAGGTTCTTTTATCCAATGCCTAAGAAGGTTCATACTATTTTCTACTTCTTTTGTTTTCATGAAAAAGCCAGTAACTAAACCTAGTGCTAGTAGAAAAAAAAGTAAAAATTTTAGCCTCTTTTTCAATAAATAATAGGCTAGGACGAGACTAAGAGGAATAGCTATTAAAAGCAGATTAGACATAGGATCACCTTAAAATTGATTGTATTAGGTCTTAAAGGTTTATAATAGAGAATACGATTATTTATCGGTTTGAAGCGATTTATAATACTGAGCCTTTTCAGCATATTCTCTTGAAATACGTTGCATATCTGCAATATCATCAGCTGTTAGCTGGCGAATGACTTTTGCTGGCCTTCCAAATGCAAGAGAGTGAGGGGGGATTTTTTTCCCTTGAGGAACCAGACTTCCTGCACCAATAAAAGCACCTTCTCCAATTTCAGCGCCATCAAGGATAATGGAACCCATTCCAATTAATGCTTTTGAACGGATAATAGCGCTATGTAAAATGACTTGGTGACCTACTGAGACTTCATCCTCAATAATAAGTGGGTTATTAGGAATTTGATGTAATACACAATTATCTTGGATATTGACTTTATTGCCTATTATGGTTGGAGCAACGTCACCGCTGATGGACGTATTAAACCAAATACCGGATTCATCTCCAATCGTAACATCACCTGTTATTGTAACGTAATCAGCTATATAAGCTGAAGAGGATATTTTTGGGTATTTTCCTTTATATGGATAGATCATTTGGAAGCCTCTCCTTAACATCATGTTTTAACTCATTTTATCGAAAAGGGTGTAGAAAAGGAATGATTTTGTTTCAATTCTAATCCGACACCCCTATCCAATATATATTATAAAAAAGGGGGAAGAGTTATGTGGAAATGGGAAACGGAAGGAGAAGCGAAGGCGGTCATTGTCATTGTTCATGGTGCATCTGAACATCATGGCCGATTCACTTGTTGAGGATCTGGATCCTTCCGCATTTTTAGCAGTGGCAGCTATTTCAGAAGTACGTGGTGGCCGCTT
>DASQIV010000313.1:0-7569 GCA_035631415.1 Pseudoneobacillus sp.
AACTGGAGGTGCTTAGCATGGCTAAAAAGAAAGAGATTAACGTCCCCCTCCTACCACTAAGGGGATTGCTAGTATATCCCACAATGGTATTACATTTGGACGTTGGCCGAGAAAAATCAGTGCAAGCGCTTGAAAAGGCAATGGTAGATGACCATTTAATTTTTTTAACGACGCAAAAGGATATTTCTCTAGATGAACCAACTGAAGAAGATTTATATCAGATGGGGACATTAACTCGGGTTAAACAAATGTTAAAGCTCCCAAATGGTACGATAAGAGTATTGGTGGAAGGGCTAAAAAGAGCTGAAATTAATGAATTCTTAACGGAAACAGACTATTTTTCAGTTCAAGTAAAAACCTATGAAGATGATGAAAGCAAAGATACAGAACTTCAAGCATTGATGAGAACCATGCTTGACTATTTTGAACAATACATAAAAATGTCTAAAAAGATTTCTGCAGAAACATATGCTTCTGTTGTCGATATTGAAGAACCAGGTCGCATGGCTGATATTATTGCTTCTCATCTCCCTTTAAAATTAAAAGAGAAACAGACTATTTTAGAGACACTCGATCTAAAAGAACGCCTAACTCGTTTAATTGATATTATTCATAATGAAAAGGAAGTTCTTAATCTAGAAAAGAAAATAGGTCAACGTGTCAAAAAGTCGATGGAAAGAACGCAAAAGGAATATTACTTAAGAGAGCAAATGAAGGCTATTCAGAAAGAGCTTGGCGATAAAGAAGGAAAAACGGGTGAGGTAGCTGAGTTAACTGAAAAGATTAACAATGCAGGTATGCCAGAGCATGTACTAAATACGGCTTTTAAAGAATTAGATCGTTATGAAAAAGTTCCTTCAAGCTCTGCAGAAAGTGCCGTTATACGTAATTATTTAGAGTGGTTAATTTCTTTACCATGGTCGAAATCAACAGAGGATGATTTAAATATTCATAAAGCCGAACGAATCCTTAACGAAGATCATTATGGTTTAGAAAAAGTAAAAGAGCGTGTGTTAGAATACTTGGCTGTCCAAAAGCTAACTAACTCTTTGAAGGGGCCAATTCTATGTTTAGCTGGTCCTCCAGGGGTTGGAAAAACAAGTCTTGCACGTTCCATCGCAACATCTTTAAATCGCCATTTCGTCCGCGTGTCACTTGGTGGTGTGAGAGATGAATCAGAGATTCGCGGTCACCGTAGAACCTATGTAGGAGCAATGCCGGGACGCATTATCCAAGGAATGAAAAAAGCGGGTACAAATAATCCTGTGTTCCTTTTAGATGAAATTGATAAAATGTCTAGTGACTTTCGGGGAGACCCTTCTGCAGCAATGCTTGAGGTTTTAGATCCAGAACAAAATCATAGCTTCAGTGATCATTACATTGAAGAGACATATGACTTATCGAAAGTCATGTTTATCGCAACGGCCAATAATTTAGCTACAATTCCAGGACCACTTCGCGATCGTATGGAAATCATCACAATAGCTGGATACACCGAATTAGAAAAGCTTCATATCGCAAAAGATCATTTACTTCCTAAACAAGTAAAAGAGCATGGACTGTCAAAAGGTATTCTCCAAGTTCGCGATGAGGCAATTCAAAAAATTATTCGCTATTATACGAGAGAAGCAGGGGTGCGTTCACTTGAACGTCAACTAGCAACAGTGTGTCGTAAAACAGCTAAGATTATTGTATCTGGTGATAAAAAGAAGGTAATTGTAACTGAAAAATCAATAGAAGAATTTTTAGGAAAACCAGTCTTTAGATACGGTCAAGCAGAGCTAGAAGACCAAGTAGGTGTAGCAACTGGTTTAGCTTATACAACTGTTGGTGGAGATACATTACAAATTGAAGTATCATTAGCTCCAGGTAAAGGTAAATTAGTGCTGACTGGTAAGTTAGGGGATGTAATGAAGGAATCTGCGCAAGCCGCGTTTAGCTACATTCGTTCCAAAGCAAAAGAGTTAAATATTGAAGAAGATTTCCACGAAAAATATGATATTCATATCCACGTGCCTGAAGGAGCCGTTCCAAAGGATGGACCATCAGCAGGGATAACAATGGTAACAGCGCTTGTTTCTGCCTTAACGGGAAGACCAATTCGCCGTGAAGTGGGAATGACGGGTGAAGTCACTTTAAGGGGACGAGTGTTACCAATAGGTGGATTAAAAGAAAAAACATTAAGTGCCCACCGTGCAGGTTTGACTAAAATTATCTGCCCGAAAGATAACGAAAAGGATATTGATGATATCCCTGAAAGTGTACGTGAAGAATTAACGTTTGTTTTAGTTTCCCATGTGGATGAAGTACTAAAGCATGCATTATTGGATGGTGTAAAAAATGAAGGTAACTAGTTCTGATATTGTTATTAGTGCCGTTAAACCTGATCAATACCCGGACACTAGTATACCGGAGTTTGCATTAGCAGGAAGATCAAATGTAGGAAAATCTTCGTTCATTAATAAAATGTTAAACCGAAAAGGATTAGCGCGAATATCATCAAAGCCAGGGAAGACGCAAACATTAAATTTTTATTTAATCAATGAAATTTTACATTTCGTCGATGTTCCGGGTTATGGATACGCAAAGGTTTCTAAAAAGGAACGAGAAGCGTGGGGAAGAATGATTGAAACTTATTTCACCTCACGTGATCAGTTAAAAGCTGTCATCTTAATCGTTGACCTACGTCATCCTCCTACAGAAGATGATCGAATGATGTATGGATTTTTGAAGCACTATGAAATACCATGTATTGTTATTGCAACAAAGGCGGATAAAATCCCAAAGGGAAAATGGCAAAAGCACTTAAAAGTGACGAAGGAAACGTTAGATATTGATCCTAACGATCCAATCGTCCTATTTTCCTCTGAAACGGGATTAGGTAAGGATGAAGCCTGGGCGGTAATAGGTCAATACATGTAAATGCTTTTTTCCAATTTCAAGAGTTATAAAAATAAGTTTAATAAAAAGATGTTTAGAAAAACTAAGAGACAGAGGAATTTTACCTCTGTCTCTTTTTGTTGGTATCTTTTTTTAGTAATAAATATAATCCAATGACAACTAAAACGGCTGGCCAAAACTTCCAGGCTAAGGAAACGCCGTTTTCTAATAATCCAAGCCATGAGACGATTTTATCATAAAATAATAATAAGCCAGCTAATGCTAGGAAAAGAAGTCCTTGGAATAAGCCATTCCCAACCTTTTGATAACGAAGTAAAAAGCCTAGTGCAATGATTAATATAAAGGTTCCGATATGATCAGGCCAGAGTGCGAGCTTATGTACAACATGAAAATGAACTCCAAACCCAAGTAAAATGGTTCCAGGTAATATGGCTTCAAAGTCTTTAGCTATATAGGCCTGACCTAGAAAAGCAAGTCCGACAATTACCAATAAAGTAGGCCAAGTATAAAATTCTTTGAATAAATTTATTTGCGATTGTTGAAGGTAAAAATAAGCTCCAAAACCAATTAAAATAATTCCTGGGAAAATACGTTGATTTTTCATCCCTATTCTATCACATCCATTACATTAACTTGAATCTCTTATGTTTTTTTGGTACTGTACATAAGGAAGGAAATTTGTCGATTTTATGAATTTCTTTAAGAATTATTGCCGATAAGAAGAAAAAAGGTATACAATAATGAAGGTTTGAATATTTTTTAGTCCTCTTAATTTTTTGGACAAGAACTCTAAGTGGTAAATGCCCATCAAAAAATGGCGCTTTTACTTTTCATATTACCATATGTTTTCGTTTTCTGTTCACATTTTTTAAGGCTAGAAGCCAAAAAGAACTGATATAATTTTACTACGATTAAATGCAAAAAGTTTTATAGGGGGGTGTTCGTGTATATGCATATTTTAGTAGTTGGTATTAACTATAAAACTGCCCCTGTCGAAATACGCGAGCGGTTAACTTTTAATCCAAATGAATTAGGGGATGCAATGAAAAAATTGCAATCGAAAAAAAGCATCCTTGAAAATGTGATCATTTCAACTTGTAATCGTACGGAAATCTATGCTGTTGTGGACCAATTGCATACAGGCCGTTACTATATGAAGGAATTTTTATCAGAATGGTTTGAGATTGAGCAGAATGAATTTGTTCCCTATCTTTTTATCTATGAGCAAGAAGGGGCTATTAGTCACCTTTTCAATGTTGCATGTGGATTAAATTCAATGGTGCTGGGAGAAACACAAATACTTGGTCAAGTTCGTACTAGTTTCTTATTAGGACAAGAAGAAAAAACAACAGGGACCGTATTTAACCATTTATTTAAACAGGCAATCACTCTTGCAAAACGTGGACATTCTGAAACAGACATTGGAGCAAATGCTGTTTCAATTAGTTATGCTGCGGTTGAACTAGCTAAGAAGATATTTGGTTCTCTTGAAAATAAACATGTATTAATTTTAGGTGCTGGGAAGATGGGCGAACTTGCGATCCAAAACCTGCATTCTAATGGTGTTAACAAGGTGACGGTTATTAACCGCACATTTGAAAAAGCCCAAAATCTTGCTACTCGCTTTAATGGTGTTGCTAAACCATTAGATGATCTTCAATTAGCTTTAGTGGAAGCTGATATTTTAATTAGTTCTACAGGAGCGAATGATTTTGTCATCACGAAATCAATGATGGCCAACATTGAAAAAATGCGAAAAGGTAAACCATTATTCATGGTTGATATAGCTGTACCAAGGGATCTTGATCCAAAATTAGCTGAATTAGAAAATGTTTTCTTATATGATATCGATGATTTAGAGGGTATCGTAGAAGCTAATATGAAAGAGCGTAAAAAGGCTGCGGAGAAAATTCAATTATTGATAGAAGCTGAAATAGTTGAATTCAAACAGTGGCTTAATACGCTAGGTGTAGTACCAGTTATTTCAGCTTTAAGAGAAAAAGCATTAGCAATTCAAGCTGAAACAATGGAAAGCATTGAGCGGAAGTTACCAGACTTATCCGATCGTGAAAAGAAAATCTTAAATAAACATACGAAAAGCATTATTAATCAATTATTAAAAGATCCGATTCTACAAGCGAAAGAATTATCATCACAATCGAACGCTGATCAAGCATTGGACTTATTTATTAAAATCTTTAATATTGAGGAACAAGTAAAAGCACAACATGAACAAAAAGTAACCGAAACCACTAAAGGAATGATTCAAGTTTCTCAGGCTGCCTTACAATCATAAAGAGAGGTTTCGTCCATGTTTGACATTCATATTACCAGATTGCATGAATTAACTGTTATTCTTTATGCAATCAGTGTTCTCCTATATTTTGTAGATTTTCTTCAACGTAACCGGAAGGCAAATCGGATTGCCTTCTGGTTACTTGCATTTGTATGGATTTTACAAACAGTTTTTCTTATTTATTACATGGTTAAGACAGGAAGATTTCCAGTCTTAACGATATTTGAGGGACTCTATTTTTATGCATGGGTTCTTGTTACGTTATCATTGGCTATCAATCGGTTACTTAGAGTAGACTTTATCGTTTTTTTTACAAATATATTAGGCTTTGGCATCATGGCTATTCATACGTTTGCTCCGATGCAATTTGATTCAAAGATTATGGCCCAGCAATTAGTATCCGAATTATTACTTATTCATATCACGATGGCTATACTTTCTTATGGGGCATTTTCACTTTCTTTTGTATTCTCCTTGCTATACTTGATTCAATATGATTTATTAAAAAGAAAAAAATGGGGAACAAGACTGGTTCGAATTTCTGACCTTTCAAAGCTTGAGTATTTTTCATATGTATTAAATATAATCGGTGTTCCAATGCTTATTTTAAGTTTAATTTTGGGAATGCAATGGGCATTTCTAAAAGTTCCAGATATGAAATGGTATGATTCGAAGGTTGTTGGTTCCTTTATTGTGTTAGCTATATATGGTGTCAGTTTATATTTGAAGACACGTAAAGGATTCTCTGGAAAAAAACTGGCCCTTTGGAATGTGGCTTCATTTTTAATCGTATTAATCAATTTCTTTCTTTTTGGACAATTATCATCCTTCCATATTTGGAACTCGTAATTAATAGGAGGCTCTTATGAGAAAAATTATTGTTGGTTCTAGAAAAAGTAAACTGGCTTTAACACAGACAAATTGGGTTATTGAACAATTAAAAAAGCTTGGAGCTCCATTTGAGTTTGAGGTAAAAGAAATCGTAACAAAAGGGGACCAAATTTTAGATGTAACTTTGTCTAAAGTTGGTGGAAAAGGATTGTTTGTAAAAGAAATTGAGCAAGCGATGCTTGATAAAGGAATTGATATGGCTGTTCACAGCATGAAGGATATGCCTGCTGTTTTACCAGAAGGTTTAACGATTGGATGTATACCTGTTAGGGAAGATCATCGCGATGTTCTAATATCAAAGGGACATGTACAGCTAGAGGATTTAAAACCAGGTTCTCTTATCGGAACGAGTAGTTTACGTCGTGCTGCACAGTTATTAGTCGAACGACCAGATCTTGAAATCAAATGGATTCGTGGAAATATCGATACAAGACTAGCTAAGCTTGAAACAGAAGAATATGATGCGATTATTTTAGCAGCAGCAGGCCTATTCCGTATGGGTTGGGCAAAGGATGTTATTAGTCAATTTTTATCTACAGAAATTTGCTTACCTGCAGTTGGTCAAGGTGCATTATCGATTGAATGTCGAGAAGACGATCGAGAGCTATTAGATTTATTAGCAAAATTCACTTGCCCGAATACCGACTTAGCGGTACGTGCAGAAAGATCCTTCTTAAATAAAATGGAAGGTGGTTGCCAAGTACCGATTGCGGGATACGCATTTGTGACGGATGAAGAAGAAATTGTCTTAACGGTTTTAGTTGCTTCACCAGATGGCAAAATTATTTATAAAGAAGAAGTGAAAGGTACTGATCCTGAACAACTCGGTGTTCTAGCTGCTAATCAATTAATCGAACGTGGTGGTAAAGAACTAATCGATCAAGTGAAAGCTGAGCTCGACAAGTAATGGGTGATTCACCATCCTTAATGGGTAAAAGGGTCTTAGTGCCGCGGGGAAAAAATGAGGCAAAGTCCTTTTCAAGATTAGTTGAAGAACTTGGGGGAGTTCCAGTGGAAATCCCCCTAATTGCCTTCAGACCAATTCTTCCTTCTCATGAAGTTGAAACGATCATCCAGCAGCTCCATGAATATGATTGGATTATATTTACGAGTAATATTACGGTTGAGACATTTTTAACTTCTTATCAAGGTACTATAGCCATTTTTCCAAAAATAGCCGCTATAGGAAAACAAACTTCTTCTGTTTTACATTCAAAAGGACTTACGGTTGATTTTATTCCAAATCAGTATGTGGCTGAAGGATTTGTACATGACTTTTTACCTCATGTACATCAAGGGATGAAGGTGTTAATTCCTAAAGGGAATTTAGCAAGAGACTATATTGCAGAAGCTTTAACAAATGCAGGTGCTTATGTAGATGAAATGGTCGTATACGAAACCTATTTACCTGAAGATAGTAAAGAAAGGTTAAAAGAATTGCTTACGACAAAACAATTAGATGTTTTGACTTTTACCAGCCC
>DASQIV010000314.1:0-8725 GCA_035631415.1 Pseudoneobacillus sp.
ACCTTGCCCTACATCTATGAAAGTCACTGCTCCTTCAGAATAAATATTCGGTAAAAGAAGCTGTAGGGATAGAACTAACCAGGGTAGAGATAGATAAATACGAGACTGGCGTCCACGGTCCCATGAGTAGAATGAAATGAAGATACTGATAACATAAAAGCTTGTAAAAAGAAGGGAGGGTCTCCCAGGAACAAGCCTTGTCCAAGAAAAGGCAGATATATATTCTGCTAATCGGCTGCTATTATCAGCTAATAACGTTAGAAAAAAAGCAAAAAAATGAAAAACATCCATGGAAATAAATTGAATGATAAATAGAAATAGTAAACCTGGTAAAAAAATAAACGAATATAAGGGGATATATAGTAAGTTTGCCAAGATTGAAAGTAAGGGGATTTCAAAAAAATGGTATAACAGCAATGGAAGTGCTGCAACTTGTGATATATATGAAGTAAAAACCAACTTCGATAATGAGGATGAATAATTGGATAGAATGAAGGTGGATAAAAGCAGTGCAAATGTAACGATAAAGGATAATTGAAATCCTATATTATAGATCATATAAGGATTTGTAATCGTTAATAGTAAAAAGGAAAAACACAAACCATCTACAGATTTTAATTGATATAAAGATTGGAAATTAGTTGTTATTAAAATAAGCACTGCCATTATTACAGCACGATTTACCGAGGGTGTTGCACCAGTTATTATTGCATAAAAAGGTAAAACAACTATTAATATTTTAGAAAGTTTTTCTTTTATAGCTCCCAACCGTATTCCTATATAAAAAATAAGACTTACTAATAAAGCAACATGTAATCCTGAAATTGATATTAAATGAATCACCCCTAACCGTTGATAAGCTGTTAAGGTCTCTTCTGTTAGAAGTTCACGGGTTCCAAAAATTAATGCAGCTGCTATAGGAGCCAGTTCTTTTGGGAAGTTTTTTTCAATTTCTGATATTCCATTAATACGCATCATCTTTAAATGGTCTAGCATTGTAAACCGACTTCGTGTACAACTTGAAATATTCCAAGAAGTAACATTCAGCTCCCAAAAAATGTGCTTTTGCTTTAAATATTTTCTGTAATTAAAGGAATTAAGATTACGGGAGAGGCCTGGTGTTTCTAATTCTCCAGATATAGAACAAATATTTTTCAATAAGCTGGTATTAATCAATTGTTCTTTTAGCATTTGAGTAGGAATCTTGTATGTTAAAACCATTTTTTCCTTTGTTTCTAAATCGGATACGATTGCTCTTAAACGATCACCATCGATTTTAACCTCATCCGAGAATTGAACTAAAAATTGAGTTTTTAAAGGGGGAAGTGTGGAAGTATTCTGTTTGATGGATAAATCACTTGCAAAATAATAGAAAACATAAAAGAGGGTAAAGAGAAGTATTAATTTATTGTTTACTTTTTTTATACTCCATAATCCATAGAGAAAAAGAAGGAATATTACCAAAATCCATATTCCTTCAAATGCGCTTATGATGCCAAGTAATGCTGATAAAGTGGCAAAAACAAGCTTTTCCTTCATATATTTTCTGTTAATGAGGCGATGGTTGATTCCTTGAATGGAACTTGTTCTGTTTTTACTCCAGCCTGCTCAAAAAGCTCAATGGCATATGGATGATTTTTATAGTCTTTTGCATAATACACAGTCTTAATTCCAGCTTGAATGAGAGCTTTACAGCATTGAACACAGGGATAATGTGTAACGTATATGTCCGAACCCGCTGTCGGGACCCCAAATTTAGCACATTGTAGTAAAGCATTCATTTCAGCATGAATTGTTCTTATACAATGGTTTTCCATGACATAACAACCTTCATCAATACAATGTACTCCACCAGCTATAGAGCCATTATAACCGCCAGCAATAATTCTTTTATCTCTAACTATCGTCGCTCCCACAGTTAATCTTGTACAGGTGCTCCGTAAGGCTAATAGATGACTTTGTGCCATAAAATATTGATTCCAAGAAATACGCTCCATGCTTGTCCCTCTTTTCTGTTGGTCATCATTTTTATAAAAAATTTTCTTAATCTTAGTTCTAATTTTTATTTTAATATGTTTCTATCATTAGTGAAAGGAAATAAAGCTATTTAACGGATATATGCGCTTCTAATTTTTCAAAGGTTTTCTCCCCAATTCCGCTAATTTCTTTTAGATCTTCTATTGTTTTAAAACCTCCGTTCGTCTCCCGATATTCAATAATGGACATCGCTTTTGATGGTCCTATTCCGGGTAATGTTTGTAATTCACTTTCTGAAGCTTTGTTAATATTAACCAAATCACTTTGTTTGCTATCTATTTGGTTTTGAGCAGACCCACTTTCTCCCCCAATTTCTGGAACAAAAATAACCATTTCATCTTCAATATGTTGTGACAAATTAACTTGATCTTGATTAGCCTCTTTCGTAAATCCACCGGCCTTATTAATAAGATCAATAACCCTTTCACCGTGGTTAGCCTGATAAACCCCAGGCCTTAAGACTTCCCCTTTTACATCAACCATCATACTTATTTCCTCTTTCTCCTCAACTTCTACAGGCTCCTGTTCCATTTGCTCACTAATTAAAGGCGGTTTCTCTTCAGAAATATTCATAACCTTCTTACTTGTAGAGAGGTAAAAATATATACATAAAAAGAAAATGATAAAGATAATAAAAATTTTTAATTTATGAATTTCTAGCCATTCTTTCATAACTTTCATTCCTTTCAAATTGGTATAAAAATTGGGGATTGTTCATACTGTTATATGAGAAGCCTGCTTACGAAGGAGGGATAGGACAAATGAAGCTAGGGATTATTGGTACTGGTAATATGGGGAGAATATTGGCCGAGGCAATGCTTGATTCAAATGCCGTTTCCCCTTCTTCAATGACCGTTACAAACCGAACTAAAGAAAAAGCGTTATTGCTTAAAGATACATATCCAGAAATATCTGTAGAACTAAATGCAATTGAAGTGGCAAAAAAAGCAGATCTTATATTTATTTGTGTTAAACCCAAAGAAGTTTATAGGATTATCCAAGAAATAAAAACCGAATTAAAAAAGGATCAATGCGTTATATCGATTACAAGTCCAATAAGTGTTACACATTTAGAAAAAGAATTGAATTGTTCTGTTGCTCGGGTTATTCCAAGCATTACTAACCGCGCCTTAGCTGGAGTTTCTCTTATAACTTTTGGAAAGAATTGCAAGCAGAAGTGGAAGGAAGATTTAAGGCGATTATTTGAGCAAATCTCTGTACCATTGGAGATAGGAAACAATATTACAAGGGTGTCATCAGATATTGTTAGTTGCGGACCTGCTTTTTTTAGTTACTTAATGCAGAGGTTTATTCAAGCAGCTACAAAAGAAACAGATATCAATCAGCAAACTGCAACAATGTTGGCAAGTGAGATGTTAATCGGATTAGGTGAGCTCTTAAAACAAGGTCATTACACTTTACCAACTTTACAAGAAAAGGTTTGTGTAAAAGGCGGAATCACCGGAGAAGGTATCAAGGTAATTGAAGCAGAACTAGGAGATATGTTTGAGCATTTATTCCAAGCTACCCATCTAAAATTCGATGAGGATTTGGCATTTATTGAAGAACAGTTTTCTAAATAAAGAGTTCGCTACAGATATTTATTTTCCTTCTACAAAAATAAAAAAACAGGAGCTGACAATGCTGTCAGCTCCTATTCTTTATTTAATGTGATCCATTTTCTTTCTTGCTACGAACAATATTCTTTCAGACTTATCTGAAACCGGTTGATTTATAAGATCACCTAAAACATGCAGAGTTTCAAAACCTGATTGTTCAAGCCATTTTTTATAATGTTCTATAGAGAATGTACGCTGAAAATGAAATTCTTCCACTCGTTCGTATTTTTCACTTTTTTGATGATCTTTTACAAAAAAAGTTAGTTCATGCTCCACACTTAAAGGATATTCCCCTTCAAAGCAATTCCATATATAACAAAGGTCATCTCCAATATAAGTAAAGGTTTGATCTTTAAAAATTTCTTCTATTTTATATTCCGAATGAACATCAAATAGAAACAATCCATTGTCTTTTAAGTGTGTGGATACTCCTTGAAAGGTAGCGATTACCTCTTGCTCGGATGACAAGTAATTTAAAGAGTCACAAAAAATAGTGATAAAATCAAACTGTCCAAGGTCTTCTAATTCAACCATATTTTGCTGAAAGAAAGGAATATGAAAGCCTTCTGTTTCAGATTTTACTTTTGCAACAGCTAACATATCCTCTGACAAATCTACCCCTGTAACATCGAAGCCACGCATAGCAAATCGACAAGATAATTCTCCTGTCCCACATGCTACATCCAAAAGCTTTGACCCCTTTACTTGATACTTTTCCTTATAAATTGCTGTGATATCAAGCCAGTTATCATATGGAATATCTTCCATTAGTTGGTCGTACAGGTAAGCAAATCTACCATATGATGTCATTGTAATAACTCACTTCTAACATCAACAGTTGGTGCATCTCCCCATAAGCGCTCAAGATTATAATACCTTCTTTCATCTTTATGGAAAATATGGACCACTACATCACCTAAATCAACGAGTACCCATTTTGCCTCATCGAAACCTTCTATCCGTTTAATAGAAAAGCCATTTTCTTCTGCTTTTTCCTTTATTTCTTTTGCAATAGCTTGCACTTGCTTATCTGAATTACCGTGACAGATTAAAAAATAATCCGTAATGGCAGAAATCCCTTGCATGTTCAAAATGATAATATCTTCAGCAATTTTATCGTCAGCTGCTTTGTATACCACGTTTAATAAAGATTGGTTATTCATTGTTCAACCTCCTGGTTATTTACAAGGTCGTTATAGGTTAGGAAAGTGTCTGGATAAATTGGCTGCCTTTTCTTCATTAAGAAAACAATTGTATTATGAATTGCTTTAATTAAAGCTTCATCTAAGCTTATTTTTGCCAATTCTCTTACCTCTTCAACCCCTGGAAAATGACGCCCTGGTTCAATATAATCTGCTACATATATTATTTTTTCTAATAAAGTCATATCGGGTCTGCCAGACGTGTGAAAACGTATGGCATCTAATACTTCTGAATCAGTGATACCTACTTCTATTTCTACTAAGTATGCCCCAACTGGTGCATGCCATAATTCTTGATTATATAAAAGTAAGTCAGAACCTAAATTTTTATCCAAAATTATATTTTTCATTTCTTCTTTTGGACGAAATTTAGCATAATCATGAAAGATAGCAGCTAATTCCGCTTTTTTAGAGTCTGAATGATATTGGTTAGCCAACACAATGGCTGTTTCCATTACACCAATTGTATGTATGTATCTATGCTCTGTAAGTTGTTTTTTTACTATTTCAAGGGCCTTATTTCGATCCATATAAATGGTTCTCCTTTATGTAAATTCTTACAGACTCAGGGAGTAAATACCGAATAGTTTCCTTATTTGTGATTCGATTTCTGATCATTTTTGAGGAAATATCGATTAGTGGCGCATCTACATAAATGATTGGAAATATAGACTCTGTGCTAAAACCTGGTCTTTTAACCCCGACAAAATGAACAAGCTGAACTAGTTCATTTATTTTGTACCATTTCGGCAAGTACTCAATCATATCTGCACCAATGATGAAATAAAATTCATGTTCAGGATATTCTTTTTTTAGAATTGCCATTGTTTCAATCGTGTAGGAAGGACCACTTCGACTAAATTCTATCGTTTCGATTCGAAAAAGAGGATTATTTTCAGTCGCTTTCTCTAACATTTGAAGTCTCTCCACAGTGGTAGTAGAGCTTGTTTTCACTTTATGTGGAGGCACTTGGTTTGGTAAGAACCAAACACTATCAAGATTTAATTGACTAGCAACTTCATTTGCCATTATTAGATGTCCGAAATGAGGAGGATCAAAAGTTCCACCTAAAATCCCAATCTTCTTCATTCTCCTCCCCCTCTCGACTCTTAAGGTAATTGAATTTGTTTGTTTTCAACTGATTCCTTATATAGAACAATTGTACTACCAATAATCTGAACTAATTCAGCTTTTGCACCAGAAACTAATTTCTCAGCAACCGTATCCTTTTCCTCGTCACAGTTTTGAAGAACACTTACTTTTATTAGTTCGCGTGCTTCAAGGACATCGTTAATCTGTTTAATCATATTTTCGTTTACTCCACCTTTACCTACTTGGAAAATAGGATTTAAATGGTGTGCCTTTGATCTTAAAAATCTTTTTTGTTTACCCGTTAACATTTGGTACCTCCTAGTTGTTCCAACACATTTTGTTTCATTCGGTGAATATCTGGTAATAAACCTGTCCAATGCTGAAAAGCCAATGCTCCTTGATGAACAAACATATCGATTCCGTTTTGAATGATTGCTTCCTTCTTTTTTGCTTCTCTCAATAAGGCAGTTTCAAGAGGGTTATAAATGATATCACTTACAATACTTTCCTTCATAAGTCGATCAATTGCAAGTGGTAAATCATTTATATTTGGTGACATTCCAATATTCGTAGTTTGAATAATAACACCATACTCAGATAATTTTTTCTCTGCCTTCGCCAATGTTAAGGCTTCTGAAGTTGTCTTATATGGGCATGACTCTATAAGGGTAGTTGCCTTTTCAATGGTTCGATTACAAATATCTAAGATTTTCACTCCAGACTTAGCAAGTGTATAGTAAATGGCCCTTGCTGCTCCACCTGCACCTATGATTAGAATTTTATGATCGGTAAAATCTTTCGTTAAAGATGACAATCCCTTCATAAAACCTAGCCCATCCGTATTATAACCAACCAAACGTCCATTGTGATTAACAACAGTGTTTACAGCCCCTATTTGACTTGCAAGAGGATCCACTTCGTCTAAATAAGAAATAATTTCTGTCTTATGTGGAATCGTTACATTAAAGCCTGATATTCCAATCGCCTTTAAGCCTTTAACAGCTTCTTCTAAATGTTCTTTTTTTACTAATAGTGGCTGGTAATGTGCATCCATTGAATAATGCTGAAACAAGTCATTATGCATTTGTGGTGACATCGAATGAGCGATTGGGTCACCTATAACAGCAAATAGCTTCTTCATCCAGCTTCCTCTCCACTTCTATTTATATAATGGATTTTCTAAGAATGACTTGTACACCTTTTGGTACATATGCTGCTACTTGCACTCCAGCTTCATTTACAGTAACCCATCCTAGTCCTGAAAAGACGATATCTGTTTTATCCTCTTTGATGGTAAATTCATGACGAACTAGTTCTGGAAATGAGTCAAGTTGATTTTGCCTAGGTGGTGTTAACATTTCACCAACGTGCTTTTCATATAGTTCTGTGGCGTTTTCCAGTTTAGTTCGATGAATTAAAATCTCATTCGAAATATAGGTAACAAAGGATTTTCGACCACCTTTGATATAATCAAACCTCGCTAAGCCTCCAAAAAACAGAGTTTGTCCTTCATTTAATTGATACACTTTAGGCTTAATTTCCTTTTTAGGAGTAATCACTTTTAAGTCTTGTTTATCTACAAAATGAGCCATTTGGTGGTGATTAATGATTCCTGGAGTATCGATTAAAGACTTCTCATCATCTAAAGGAATTTTTATAATATCTAATGTTGTTCCCGGAAAATGTGAAGTTGTAATAACATCACCGCTACCTGTAACTTCTTTAATGATACGGTTAATAAAAGTAGACTTTCCTACATTTGTACATCCTACAATATACACATCCTGGTTTTGACGAAGTTCATCTATAGCAGCAGCTGTTTCTTTAATAAATTGTCCTTTAGCTGCGCTAACAAGAAATACTTCTTCTGGTTTTAGCCCAAGCTGCTTTGCTTCTTGTTTCATCCAGTTTATCACTTTATTTGGTTTAATTGATTTCGGCAATAAATCCACTTTATTACCAACTAATACAACCTTATTGTCTCCAACAAAGCGATGAAGACCAGGAAGCCAACTACCATTGAAATCAAAAATATCAACAATTTTAACAATTAATCCTTTACTTTTTCCGATTCCATTTAAAATTTTCAAAAAATCATCATCTGTTAAATGAACATCTTGTATTTCATTATAATGTTTTAAGCGAAAACAACGTTGACAGATAATATGTTCCTTTTCTAATGCAGAGGAGGGTGCATAACCAATTTCATCAACATTTTCTGTTTGAATTTGAACACCACAACCAATACAAATAAATTGTTCGTTACTCACATCTATTCCTCCCAATTGATCATGCCCTTTTTGCGAAACCAATTTAAAATTCTCCGTTCTACTTGACGGTTAAACTTTGTGATAAAACCATCTGTTTTAGCGACTGGAACTACAAGGATAGTATGAAATCCACCCCTATTTCCACCTAATACATCCGTTAATAGCTGATCGCCAATTACAACAGTTTCTTGTTTCTGCAACCCCATTTGTTGCAAAGCACGATAGAAAGCACGTCTCAATGGTTTTCTTGCTTCATATATAAATGGAATATTTAAAGGGTCTGAAAAGGCTTTAACTCTTAGCTCTTTATTGTTAGATACAATGGTTATGGCAATATTACTTTTTTTCATATCTTCAAACCAATTCACTAATTTAGGAGTGGCAAGCGGACGATCCCATTCGACTAACGTATTATCTAAATCTGTAATAATTCCTTTAATCCCTTTTTCCTTCAAAGAGTCTGGAGTAATTTGGAAAATACTCTTAACATGCTGATTTGGCAAAA
>DASQIV010000315.1:0-3830 GCA_035631415.1 Pseudoneobacillus sp.
AGATTATGTTGCGTTAGAAACAATCCGAGGATTATTACCAAAAATGTACCCAAGAGCGATTGAGGTTATGCAAATTGTTGGGGCGGGCGGATTATTAATGTCACCGACCGGTGCAGACTTTATGAATGATGCATTAAGAGGAGAAATTGATAAGTATTACGTTGGTAGAGCAGGTGTATCCTCACAAGAAAGAGTAAGCATTTTTAAATTAGCTTGGGATTTATGTGGAGAAGCTTTCGGCCAACGATTATTACAATATGAACGCTATTATACAGGCGATCCAATTCGAAAAAGAGCCATCTTTTTCAATAATTATAAGCGCCAAAGAGGACTTGATTTAGTAGATGAAGCGTTGAAAGCAAGCGTTTTGGAAAATAATGAAGTGATTAAAAGTAAGTTATAAATTTCGGGAGGAGTAGGACTATTGGAGACACATCTTCATACTTCTTATACATTACCAGGTTCAATCATCGCGATTGGTGCTTTTGATGGAGTACATCGAGGTCACCAAGCTGTGATTAAGCAAGCGGTACAAAGAAGTAAGCAACTAAAGGTACCAAGCATGGTCTATACATTTGATCCTCCACCTCGTGTTTATTTCCAAGGTGTAAGGCTTCTGACATCTCTTGTTGAAAAATTAGCCAAATTGGAATTGTTAGGAGTAGACCACGTTAGTGTTTCGCGATTCGACCAAGTATATGCCATTCGTAGTGCCAATGAATTCATTAAGGATTTAACGAAACTGAATCCACTTGAAGTGATGGTCGGTGAAGACTTCAGGTTTGGTCATAATCGAGAAGGAGACATTAACCTACTCCAAAAATTTTTTAAAGTGAAGGTAACGAAACCCGTTTGTTGCTCGAATGGAAAAACGATATCTTCTACTAGAATTCGTCAACTGATTTCTCAAGGAGACCGTCAACTTTCTGATTTATTACTTGGTTGGCCGGAGGTAGAAAACGAATTTACTAGTATAGGAGGGATGAAAAATTGAAGCTATTAGGAATTTCAGGAACGATTATCGGCTTTAAAACTGGTATTGTCGTTAAGAAAGTACTCGATGAAGTGAAGAACAAGTACCCTGACATCGAGGTAGAGTATTTAAATATGATGGATTATGATGTTCAATTCTGTGATGGACGTGACCCTGCAACTTATTCCGAGGATACAAAAACAGTCATGGAAAAGGTTGCTTCAGCTGATTTTTATATTATTGGTACACCCATTTTCCAGGGATCGATTACAGGTGTTTTAAAAAATCTATTCGATTTAATGAATCCGCTTACATTGCGTCATAAAGTGATGGGATTTGTTGCTAACGGGGGAACGTATCAGCATTACTTAGCGATTGAAAATCAGTTAAAACCAATTGCAGGTTATTTCCGTGCCTATGTCGCTCCGAGCTACGTTTACGCTCATACAGATCATTTTAATCAACAAAACGAACTGGTGGATCCAGAGGTTTTAGAACGTATTTCACATTTAGCAGAAGAGGTCGTACTGATGCAAAAAGCATTAAAGAACCATCACGTGAAAATAATAGATTAACGGAATGGAAGGGAGACGATTAATGATGGCTACTAAATTTTTACCTATTAATCTTATGAAATTTATTGAGGAGAACAAAGATCAATTGAAGCCACCAGTGAATAACAAGGTGATTTGGAAGGACGCGGAATTAATGGTCATGCTGTTAGGAGGGCCAAACAAAAGACGCGATTTCCATGTCGATCCATCAGAAGAGCTTTTTTATCAGCTTAAAGGAAGCTGTTATGTAGAGGTCATTAATGGTGAAGGAAAACGGGAAGTAGTGGAAGTAAAAGAGGGCGAAATGTTCCACCTACCTGCCAATGTTCCACATTCTCCACACCGTGTCGCCGATACAATCGGATTAGTTATTGAGCGGAATCGTGCACAAGGTGAGTTAGAAGATTTCGTTTGGTTCTGTGATGAATGTGATCATGAAATGCACCGTGTAACCATTCAGTTGACTAATATTGAAGTTCAGGTGAAAGAAGCGATTGCTGGATTCAATGGAAATGAAGAACTAAGAAAATGTAAAAATTGTGGTCATATGATGCCAGCGGAAGCGAGTGAATGGAAATGCGAGTAGATTTTCATACTCACATTATTCCTGAGAATTTTACAGAGCTCACAAAGCATCTATCAGGAGAAAAATGGCCAACTTTAGAACGGACATGTGCTTGTGGAGCCAATATCATGGTTGCAGGAAAGGTATTCCGTGAAGTAACCGATCAAGTATGGAGTCCTGAAAAGAGAATCAATGATATGGAGAGGGAGATGGTTGATATTCAGGTGTTATCTCCTATACCTGTCACGTTCTCCTACTGGGCTCCGGCAGCTGAAGCGGAAATGCTAGCGCGAATTCAAAATGACTTTATTGCCGAGACCTGTGCTGTGTACCCTTCCAAATTCATTGGTTTAGGAACGGTTCCAATGCAGGATGTAAATGTTGCTATTCGGGAAATGGATCGATGTATGCATGAGCTAGGGTTAAAGGGAATTGAAATTGGAACTAACGTGAATGGAAATAATCTTGATGATCCGTCCTTTATAGATTTTTTTGAAATGGCTGAGAAATGGAATGTTCCTCTGTTTATCCACCCTTGGGAAACGTTAGGGAAAGAACGTATGCCTCGACATAATTTAATGTACACAGTAGGAATGCCTAGTGAAACTGCACTAGCAGGTGCTAGTTTAATCCTTGGCGGGGTAATGGATAAATTCCCGAATTTAAAAATTTGCTTTGCTCATGGTGGAGGATCGTTACCTTACTTGCTACCTCGTTTGGATCAAGGCTGGAGGGTATGGCCGCACTTACGATTACTAGATAAGCCACCTAGCTATTATGCGAAAAAGTTTTATTTTGACTCACTTGTCAATGATCCAATCAATCTAAACTATTTAATTCAAAATTTTGGATATGAAAAAATTATTATGGGCTCTGATTATCCGTTTTTGCTAAGAGAGGTTCAACCTGGAAAGGTCATTGATGAAACCCTCGGACTGTCAGAGGAACAATCGGACGCTATGTTTGGTAAAAATGCACTTTGTTTTTTAAATATCCCTGTTAAAAATGGGGTGAAATTATGAAAAATGAAACTCTAACACCAGAGGAAAGACTAAAGGAGCTAGGAATCACTTTACCTGCACCTCGGGTTGCTGCTGGAAATTATGTGAGTTGTGTCCGCACTGGAAATATCATTTTCACGGCTGGTCAAGGTACGGATGAATACCGAGGCCGTTTAGGGGAAGATGTTACCGTAGAAATCGGTTATCAAGCGGCAAGACAATGCATGTTAAATCTCTTAACTGTTATCAAACAAGAGCTTGGCGAACTAAGTAAAGTAAAGCGTGTAGTCAAAATTCTTGGATTTGTGAATAGCAGTGTTGATTTTACTGATCAGCCGAAGGTCATGAATGGTGCCTCTGATTTACTGGTAGAGGTCTTCGGGGAAAGAGGTAAACATGGTCGTTCAGCTGTTGGGATGGCTCAGCTTCCTAACAATAATGCTGTTGAAGTTGAGATGATTGTAGAGGTAGAGGAGTAAAAGGAGGTTTTTATGAAGATTCAACAACAAGTCATTAAAGACGCTAAGCTCTTTATTAATGGTGAATATAAGGATTCGATTTCTGGAGAGACCTTTGACACGATTGATCCTGCAACTAATCAAAAGCTGGCAAGTGTAGCTAAAGCAAATGAAGAGGATACAAAGCAAGCGATTGAGTGTGCACAACGGACGTTTGAAAGCGGTGTTTGGAGTGAAATGCCGGTTGCCGAAAGGTCAAAAATTCTTTGTCGCATGTCT
>DASQIV010000316.1:0-6592 GCA_035631415.1 Pseudoneobacillus sp.
ACAGACTCTTTTGTCATGTTAAGGGTATTCCCAAAGGAAGGTACACAAGGAAAGTATCAGATTTCACTTTCAAAGCCAATCGAAGATGGAACATCCATGATGAATAGTATTGAGCTACCTTTAGGGACTGCTATTTCAGGGAAATCTGAATCTGTTGGCCAAGAGACATGGTACAGAGTTTCTGGCAAAAAGGCATTTAGTATTTTGGCTATACCGGATGCTAGCACGGATGTAGATTTGGAGCTGTATTGGGATGCAAACAGTGGAAATTCAATAAAAACTTCATCAATAAATCCGGCAGGTGTCGAGGAAAAAATTGATTATTCTAATCCTTTTGCAGAGAGTTTTGTTTTTTATGTGAAAGTGAAATCTAAAATTCCAGGTCAATATTCCATTACATTTAATTAGGAATTTCATAAGACCAATCTGTCTCTAAAGATGGATTGGTCTTCCATTATTTTCATTATTTTTTTGAAAAAGCTGATAGGAGGAACTAAAATTGAAAATTCATTTACTTGGAACTTCAGCAGCTGAAGGATTTCCAGGAATTTTTTGTCAATGTGAACACTGTAGGAAAGCAAGAGAGTTAGGTGGGAAAAATATTCGGACGAGGACTTCAGCCATTATTGATGATACATTAAAAATTGATTTTCCACCCGATACCAATCTACATGTGTTAAGAGACAACATTGATCTATCAAAAGTAACTGACCTCATAATTACTCACACGCATACCGATCATTTATATGCTGAAGACATTAGTATGAAGCTTCCTATTTACGCCAATAAGCAGAATTATCCTTTAAACATACATGGACATGACCTACCACTATATTTTTGTCGTACAAGAATAGAAGAGACAGATGAGTATTTTACATTTAATTTGTTAAAGCCCTTTCAATCTTATCAAGTGGGTTCCTTTAAAGTAACGGGGCTACTAGCAGACCATGCTCGTCTAGAGACATGTATGCTATATGCGATTGAGAAGAATGGTAAGAGCTTTTTATATGGACATGATACTGGTTGGTTTCCAGATGAAACATGGGAGTGGTTGAACGGTAGACAATTTGATGCCGCTATTTTGGATTGTACGAATGGACATATCCCAGTAAAAAGGAATCATTTAAATATTGAGGCAGTGTTTGAAATCCAAAGTAGATTCGTAAAAGGATCGATTTTAAAACCTAATGGAAGGATCGTTGTAACCCATTTCTCGCATAACATCGGTCTCTTACATGAAGATTTAGAGGAAATATTTAACCCTTATGGTATTGATGTTGCTTATGATGGTATGAAATTTACCATATAAGCTTAAATTGGAGGAATTGAATTGAAAAAACTGAAAGTCGGGGTTATTGGTGCTGGGGCTATTGCTCAAATGGCACACCTACCTTTTTACCAAAATCATCCTAATGTCGATTTAGTTGCTCTCGTTGACTTGAATGTAGACAGAGCTAGAGAAATTGCTTCAAAATATAACGTAAAAAATATCTATTCTTCTGCTAAAGAAATGTTTGAACATGAAGTGCTTGATGCTGTAAGTATTTGTACAACAAATAATACTCATGTTCCTTTAGCTAAATTGGCTTTACAACATGGTGTAAATGTTTTAGTAGAAAAACCACTTGCAACCTGTTTAAAAGAGGCATTGGAACTAGAGGATTTAGCAAGCAAAATAAATAAAGTCTGTATGATTGGAATGACTCATAGGTTTCGAAATGATACAAATGCGATTAAGAAAATTATTGATAGTGGTACCTTAGGTGAAATCTATTATGGCAAAGCAAGGCTATTACAAAGAAGAAATACACCATTGGGTTGGTTTACCGATAAATCCAAATCAGGTGGTGGCCCGCTTATGGATATTGGTGTTCATGTACTTGATTTAGCATGGTGGCTTTCAGGTCAGCCTGAAGTAAAGTCTGTTTCTGGTCATCTAGTAAAGGGAATCGGTAACTATGCAACCATTATGCAAGATAGATGGGAGTCGGCTGAAACAACTTTATCCCACACGCCTTTTGACGTCGAGGATTTTGCAAGTGCCTTTATTCGGTTTAAAAGCGGGTTCGTTTTGCAGTTAGAGGTATCATGGGCAATGAACGGGCATCCAGATGAAGGGATTAAAGTAGACCTGTTCGGAACAAAAGGAGGTATTTCATTGCAACCATTATATTTGTATTCAGAACAAAATCAGATATTATCGGATACGAAATTAAATGTGGTACCAAACAATCCATATGAAGCAGAAATCAATCATTTTGTTCATGTAGTTCAATACGATCAGAAGCCTTTAATCGATATTCATCAAGGTATAAACGTAATGGAAATGTTGGAGGGTATATCACTTTCATCCATGCATCAGAAGGAAATATTAATTGAGGATTTAATGGCAGCAAAAAAATCGATATAAATGTTAAATACTCGTTATATAAAAGTATTCAGAAAATATTTACAATTATATTATGAAAGCGTTATCAAAAGAGGAGTGGGTTTCCTAATAGAGGTGAAATGATGAAACTTGAAGTAGTAAAAGAAAAACCGAACATAGTTGAACAAACTATTGTTCCAACATATAAAAAAAAGCTTCAGGTTATTTGGAAATACAGATGGCAATTTGGCATGATCTTGCCAGGATTCATTCTAGTTTTCCTATTTAATTACATGCCAATGGCTGGAATTCAAGTTGCTTTTAAAGATTACAATATTTTTGAAAGTATGTGGACTAGTCCATGGATTGGTTTTGATCATTTTTATTTTTTAACAGATTCAGAGTTTTGGAGAGTTTTTTCTAATACGATTTGGATTACCGTATTAAAGTTTGTAGTGGGGTTTCCAGCTCCTATTATACTTGCTCTCTTGTTAAACGAGATTAAAAATAATACGTTTAAAAAATGGGTTCAAACTCTTACTTACATGCCCCATTTCGTGTCTTGGATTGTAGTTGCGTACATTATTGAAGCCTTTCTTTCTCAATCTTCCGGATTAGTAAATGAGTTACTCGTCTACCTAGGGATGGAAAAATATTATTTTATGGGATCGGAAGAATGGTTTCGTCCTATCATTATTTTTTCCTCCGTTTGGAAGGAAGTAGGGTTTAGTGCCATCATTTATCTTGCTGCAATTGCCGGACTAAATCCACAATTGTATGAAGCAGCGATCGTAGATGGTGCAAATAAGTGGAAACAAACATTACATGTGACAATTCCAGGTATTTTGCCTACTATCTGTATTATGTTAATACTTACCATCCCTAGTCTATTAAACGCAGGATTTGATCAAATTTATCCATTGCAAAACCCTATTAATTTACCTGTATCAGAAGTAATCGATACTTATGTGGTAACAACAGGGTTAAATCAAGGCTATTACGGTCCTGCAACAGCAATAGGATTAACAACTTCTGTCTTTCAATTATTACTGGTTGTAGGAGCTAATCAGTTATCCAAAAAATATGGAAATACAAGACTTTTCTAGAAAGTAGGGAGAAAATATGAAGATTTCTAAAGGAGAAAAAGCCTTTGGAGTAATGAATACAATCCTACTTTCTTTATTGGCCATTTCGACAGTATATCCTTTTATTTATATGACTGCATTAGCCCTTAATGAAGGTTTGGATTCCGTTAAAGGAGGCATTTATCTCTGGCCAAGAGAATTTACTTGGATCAATATCAAGACCGTGGTAACCAATCCGTTAGTTCAAGATGCTTTTCTCATATCGATAGCTCGAACCATTATTGGGACAATTGGAACGGTAGTCATTACAGGATTATGCGCATACGCTCTTTCCTTCAGAAGCTTGCCATTTAGGAAGTCATTAATGATATATTTTCTCATTCCAATGTTATTTAGTGGGGGGTTGATCCCTTATTATATTCAACTAAGAGAGCTTGGATTAATTGATAGCTTCCTAGTTTATATTATTCCTGGACTTTTAAATATTTGGAATTTGATTGTGATGAGATCCTTCTTTGAAAATATTCCGGATTCACTGATTGAAGCGGCAGAAATGGATGGTGCGAATCCTTTCACTATTTTTTGGAAAATAGTCGTACCTATTTCTATGCCAATGCTAGCTGCAATATCGCTATTTACAGCCGTTGCTCATTGGAATAGCTGGTTTGATGGTGCTTACTTTGTGAATGAAATGAGTTTAAAACCTCTCCAAACCTATTTGCAAAACATTCTAATGAATGCAGATGCTGCCCAAAACTTAAGACAAGGTAGTGCAGCAGCTGCTGCTAGTACAGATGCAGCAGTTGCTGCAGCAAGTAGATCGATAACACCAATGGCTTTAAAAATGGCAGTAGTAATTTTAGGGACGTTGCCAGTTCTAATCGTTTATCCATTATTACAAAAGTACTTCGTTAAGGGTGTTATGATTGGCGGAGTAAAAGAGTAGTGACATTGGTAATACTCAAGCTCGTACAATAGAAATCAAGAGCTTGATATTATATATTTTTAGGATTTTTACAATAAGGGGGAAAGAGTATGAAAAATAAGTTTTTAACAGTTTTAATGAGCTCACTATTGATTTTCTCTCTAGCAGCATGTACGAAAACAACAGAAGAAACAACCAAAAAACAAGAAGATCCTAAAGGGGAAGAAGTCAAAGAAACAGCTAAAATTGATGTTAATGTCAATATTAACTGGATTCCAGCAGTAAAAAACGATGGAATTTTTGATGAACTAAGAGCAGAAGCCTCTGGAGTATATACTACCTGGAGCTATACGCAAGGAGATGAAGCTACTGCTAGACGTTTATTGTTAACCAGTGGAAAACTACCCGATGTATTTGTAGGAATTGGACCAAAAGGCGATGTAGAAGCAGATTTATTAAATGCTAAAGCTGCAGAACCAATTGAAGAATATTTAAATATGCCGGATAAATACCCTAACTTAGCAAAAATACCAGATATTGTTAAGAAGTATGTTCAAAATGAAGATGGTCATACTTACTTTATTCCAACCTTCATTGAACTAGATGGTCAGGATAATAATATGGAGAAGTTTGGTGACTGGGGACAAATGGGGTTCTGGGTACGTACAGACGTACTAGAACAAGTGGGAATGACTAAAGATGACTTGGCTACTATGGAAGGCTACGAGAAATTTTTAAGAGAAGCTGCTAAATTAAAGGATCCTCAAGGAAACCCACTTATTCCGCTAACCATTGGTCAAAATTTCCAAGGGTGGAGAGCAGTTGGATCTTCATTCGGTTTAGATACTTTTAATGAAGCAAATGGTTTTTCACCATACGACGGTGGAGATTTCGTAGCTGCAAGAGATCATGAAAACTATAAAGCAGCTTGGAAATGGTTAAATAAAATGTATCAAGAGGGTCTATTAGATAAGGAAGCACCAACTGCTAAAAAAGAAATTACTTTACAAAAAATTAGCACTGGTAGTGCAGCCGCTTATATTGGTCAAATGACTGATTTAGCAACAGGTCCTTGGGCAGCTGCGAAAGATATGAATGACGTTTCTACAAAATTTGAAGCCATTCCATTCCCTAAGGTTGCCGGTGTAGATAAAATTGGAGCTGCAGAGGGTTCAAGTCCATTCCCTTGGGTTGGAGTATATATTATGAAGGGTGCAGACATGGAAGCATCATTAAAATATATTGATTGGGCACTTGGTAGTGATTTAATGACTGTGAAGTTCGGTCCAGCTGGTGATGGTCCAAAGTATGCGTGGAACTGGTCAGATGATAAGCAAACATGGTCATTTAACGACGAAGTTGTTGCCGATTTAACATCAGGAGATGTTAACCGCGAACAAGAATATGGTGCACAGCCTTGGTTCTTAGCAAATACATCAGTAGATGATGTCACAACAAATAAGAGTACTTGGGAAAAGGTAAGCTTTAAATTAAACCAGAAAAATGGACGTTTCTTACGCGATCTAGGTGTATCACGTGAAAATCATAATTATGACAGCGTTCCTGTTTTAAAAGGCGGAGTTGTTGAAAAATATACTCCAGCCATTAACGATATTGAAACAGAATACCGTGCTAAATTCTTAGTCGCTAAAAATGAGAAAGAATTTGAAAGTACTTGGGAAAAATACCGTAAAGATTTAAATGATAAAGGGAAATGGGAAGAGTACAAAAAAGAATGGAAGCAAGAATATGAAAAATGGAGTCAAAAAATGGATTACTAATCCTTGACTTAATTTCTTGGGTGACTGTCATTTCTTCATAGGAGGAAATGGCAGTTCCTTTTTATAGGGCTCTTTTCGAGGAAGAAAGCAGTTCATTTCTTCTATGTAAAGTTTTGTTGCTAACAGAACCGAATATGAAACAAACGAAAAGATGCCACGAAGCCAATAATCATACGGGTTTAAATAAAGTACGTAAAAACAACAAGGAAAAAGTGAATTTTCTTTTTCCAAAATCAATGCGAAAACAGCCTTTTATAAACGAGGTGCGGTTATGGATGAAAGTATTCTTAATAAAAAGTGGATGCTTTTTTTAAATAGTTTTTTTCAATTCATTTATTTAAACCTATTATGGTTATTATTTTCTCTTCCACTTATTACATTTTGGCCAGCAACAGCTGCTTTATTTGGTGTAGTTAGAAAATGGATTCGTAAA
>DASQIV010000317.1:0-2737 GCA_035631415.1 Pseudoneobacillus sp.
TTTTCATCAACGGTGTCTCCAGGTTTTTTCTGAAAAGCAAGCCCCCGACCCATGACCACCATTTCGTTATTATTTTCTGTCAGCACACTGATGACATTGTTATTTATGACTTTATGAATTTTCATTATTTAACCTCTTTAAGCGTTAGTTTGATAGGAAGATTGGCAATTTTAATGGGCATAAAGTCATCTATCCCCTTTGAAATTCTATACTAACTTTTCTTTGCGATAAGGTCAATTTACAATGTGCTGTTTTTGCCCTATTGTACAAATCAGGATAATAAAGAGCCAGCTAAGTATCACTTAACTGGCTCTCATCATTATTTGCTTGTTGCTACTTTTACTGCTTCCATTACTTCACTAACTGTTGACATCTGCAAAGCTCGATCCGCTAATTCGTTCATTTCCTGTGTAGTCAAACGTAGAATTTGCGAACGTGCTTTTAAGATAGAAGTAGCGCTCATCGAGAACTCATCTAGACCAAGTCCTAACAACAATGGAATGGCATTTTCGTCCCCTGCCATCTCTCCACACATACCAGCCCATTTGCCTTCACGGTGGGCAGCATCAATGACCATTTTCACAAGACGTAAAATGGCAGGATTATATGGCTGGTAAAGGTAAGACACTCTTTCGTTCATACGGTCAGCTGCCATTGTATATTGAATTAAATCATTTGTACCAATGCTGAAAAAGTCAACTTCCTTCGCAAATTGGTCTGCTAGGATAGCTGTAGAAGGAATTTCCACCATGATTCCAAGCTCGATTATCTCAGAAACGGCTGTACCTTCAGCCACTAATTTTTCTTTTTCTTCTACTAAAATCGCTTTCGCTGCACGGAATTCATCTAAGGTTGCAATCATTGGGAACATGATTTTTAGATTTCCGTAAATACTTGCTCTTAAAAGTGCCCGAAGCTGTGTTCTAAATAAGTCCTGCTCCTCTAAGCAAAGTCTGATGGCACGATAGCCAAGGAAAGGATTCATTTCTTTCGGTAATTCTAGATATGGTAATTCCTTGTCTCCTCCAATGTCGAGTGTTCGAACGACAACAGGTTTTCCTTTCATGCCTTCTAGAACCGCTTTGTATGATCCATATTGCTCCTCTTCGGAAGGCAGTTCATTACGTCCCATATAAAGGAATTCAGTTCTGTATAAACCAACGCCTTCCGCTCCATTGGCGATGACACCTTCTAAATCGTTTGGAGTTCCAATATTAGCCGCCAACTCAACATGGTGGCCGTCTGCAGAAACGGTACTTTCATTTACTAGCTTCGCCCATTCTGCCTTTTGCTCTTCATAACGAATGTGTTCCTGTTTATACAGTTCGATCACTTCTGGTGACGGGTTAATATGAACCTCACCCTTTAATCCATCGACAATAACAATGTCTTCATTTTTAATCTTAGTAGTGGCTGCTTTCGTACCTACCACGGCTGGAATTTCCATCGAACGCGCCATGATCGCTGAATGGGAAGTTCGACCACCGATGTTTGTCGTGAAGCCTTTCACATATTTACGGTTTAATTGAGCTGTGTCAGAAGGAGTCAAGTCATCTGCAATAATAATGACCTCCTCAGAAATTGTGCTTAAGTTGACTACTTTTACGCCAAGAAGATTTGCCAGAACCCGGTTCGTTACATCACGAATATCAGCAGCCCGTTCTTTCATATATTCGTTATCCATCTGTTCGAATAAGTTAATGAACATGCTTGCTACTTCTTTTAGAGCGTGTTCTGCATTTACTTGTTCGCCCTTAATTTTATCCTCAATCGGTGAGATTAGCTCAGGATCATTTAACACAAGAAGATGTGCCTCAAAGATCGCGGCTTTGTCACTTCCAAGGTCCTCATTTGCTTTATCACGGATTTTTTCTAGTTCCATTTGTGAAGTAGCAAGAGCCGCTTTCAAACGTTCTAGTTCTTCAGCCACATCGCTAACCTTTCTCATTTCGAAAGAAAGATCCGGTTCTTTTATTTCATAAGCTTTTGCAATCGCAATTCCACTAGATGCCGCTATTCCTTTTAAAACTTCCATTATTCAGCTAGACCTTCCTTCTTTAAAGTCTCTTGAAGAAAATCAATCGCCTGTTGTGCATCTGATCCTTCTGCAGTTATTTCAATCTGTGCCCCGTGCCCCATTCCAAGAGACATCACGCCCATGATCGACTTTAAATTTACTGTCTTACCGTTATAAGTTAAGTTTATATCCGAATCAAATTTACTAGCCGCTTGTACGATCATAGTCGCTGGACGTGCATGAATTCCTGATTCCTCAATAATTGTGAATGTTTTGTTTACCATAATTATAAATCCTCCAAACTGTAAATATAGTTAAGGACTTGTTAAACTAAAAAAAACCTAAATAAACATGTCTAACAAATAGACCATGCTTACTTAGGTTTTGCCTGCCCAAAGCAGTAACAATCCTTACTATTTTGAAATCAAGATTATTATAATAGATAATCAGATTGATAACAAGCTATAAAATTAAGTCAATTAAGTGACAGTACTACCTGTAACTAATATACCTTGAATACAGATATCAAAATTTATTCGGCAGTCAGAGATTGGTATAATATCGAATACAAAAAAGACAGTCTGTATTCGGATTCAGGCTATGTAGCGAAATTTACTGTATCCTTGCCAATTGGATCAACTCTTGTTTACACCGTTATTGCTGGCGATACTATTTGGAAGATTGCCCAGAAGAATGGCGTAACGATTGACTCTATCGTTA
>DASQIV010000318.1:0-2555 GCA_035631415.1 Pseudoneobacillus sp.
ATACAAATAATGACACCAAAATGAATCGGATCAATATGGAACGCGGTCAATAATGGCATAAATACTGGGACTAAAATAATCAGTGCTGCAATTCCATCAATCAGTGTTCCGATGAATAGTAGAAATAAATTAACTAGTAGTAAAAATACAAATGGATTTTCTGAAATCGATAACATGGAATTTGCAATCATTTGCGGTATCTGTTCGAACGCGATCATCCAGCCAAAAATATTAGCCATGGCAATTAAAAAGGTTACAGTTGCCGTTCCAGTTACGGTATTGACCAAAATAGATGGTAAATTTTTTAATTTTAATTCTTTATAAAAAAACTTACCGACAATAAAAGCAATTACACTAGCAATTCCAGCTGATTCCGTCGCGGTGAAAGCCCCACTCAAGATTCCAACTGTAATAATAATCGGAACTAATAACGCTGGCATTACCCGGATAAATGATTGCCAAATTTGCTTTAAGTTAGACTTTTCACTTTTAGGAAAATTGTTTTTATATCCCATGTATGCAATCAGACCAATAAACCCAATTCCAAAGATTATCCCTGGAATAATACCCGCCATGAACATTGCACCAATAGATGTTCCTGATAATGTTCCATAAATTATGAATATCATACTCGGAGGAATAATTGGCGCAACTATCGAAGAAGCCAATGTTATTGCCGAAGCAAAGTCCTTTGTATATCCTTCCTTCTCCATCTCTGGAACCATTACTTTACTCATCATGGCTGCTTGGGCATTTGCAGACCCTAATATTGATGCTAGAAACATATTGGCTACAACGGTTACATAAGCAAGGCCACCACGTACATGACCGATCAACACTTTTGTAAAGGAAACTAATCGATTCGTTATGCCTCCACTATTCATTAATTCACCTGTTAACATGAATAAAGGAATAGCTAATAAACCATAATTCTCCATTCCCGAATACATTCGTTGCGGAGTAGATTCTAGTAAAATCGTATTTCCAGTAGTTAAAAAATATACAACTGTTGTCATCCCTAGAACTAAAGAAATCGGAATCCCCATCAGTAAAAACACGAAAAATGCTAGGACTACTAAAAACATCATTTGGATTCCCCTCCTTTTATGATTTCTAGGAGATTGTTGATAATATGGATAGTCGCAAAGGAAATCCCTATTGGAAGGATGGAGTAAGGAATCCACATCGGTAATAATAGAGCACTAGACTTTTGAAAAGCTACGTTTGGCGAACTAATCCACTTGAAGCTATAAAACAAAATGATGGCCATAAATATCAACATAAAAATATGTCCGAAAATGAACACGACCTTTTTTGCTTTTTCGGGAAAATAGTCCGTTAAAATGGAAACGGAAGCTTGCATCTTATATTTTAGTCCCAAGCTACCTCCAATAAAGGTTATATAGATTAATAGAAAAATGGACACTTCTCCAGCCCAAAATAAAGGTACATTTAAAGCATATCGAAATAAAACACCTATAAAAACCACCACAGCCATAGCAAACATGAGGATCATAGCCAGTTTCTTTTCGAAACTGGCTATGATATCACTGATATATTTCACCCTTTAACCCCCAAACTTATTTGCGGAATGTATCGATGAACTCTTGAATTAACGGATCAGTTGGACCGTATTTTTCATCAAATTGCTTGATGTACGGGTCAAATAAAGATTGATCAATTTCATACATTTTCATACCAGCATCGCTTAACGTCTTTTTAAATTCTTCTTCTTGTGCAGAACGTGTCGTTACTGCATATTCCGCTGCAGCTTTAATCGATTCTTCGACAATTTGTTTATCCGCATCAGACATATTTTCAAACGTATTCTTATTCATCATCGCAACAGCTGGCCATACCATGTGGTTGGTTACAGCACCATATTTAGCCACTTCGTAATATTTATTGGTGATTGTTGCATCTAAATCCATATCCATACCATCGATAACTCCCGTTTGGATGGCTGCGTATACCTCTGGAAGTGGAAGTGATTCAGGTGAAGCACCTAATGACTTATAGAAATCCTGAAGCGGAGGACTTGGTGTTACACGGAAACGTAACCCCTTCATATCTTCCGGTTTAAGTACCTCTTTATCTTTAAATAACATAACCCTGTTACCCGCAAATAAGTAATCTAAGCCCTTAATTCCTTGGTCATCCAGTGTTCCTAGTATCTTTTTGGCAACGTCCGTATCACGAGCTGCATTGGCACTTTCTAAATCCTTAAATGCGTATGGTGCAAACCAAGCCGTAAAGGCAGGAGCACGTGAGCTCAAATAAGCAGCAGTAATAAATCCAAAATCAACAGAGCCTGCGGAAATTTGTTGTACCATATCCGCTTCTGTCCCTAATTGACTCGCTGGATAGATTTCTAGCTTCATACGACCATCTGATCTCTTATCTAATTCTTCTTTAAATTTCTCTGCTGCCTTATGCCACATATGATCTGTAGGTGTAATATGGGCTAGCTTGAAATTATAGGTTTTGCCTTCTTCTGTTTTTGGCTCATTTGAACCTTTTGGCTCAGAAGTAGTGTTTTGGCTGCATGCAGCTGT
>DASQIV010000319.1:0-4333 GCA_035631415.1 Pseudoneobacillus sp.
CCAATTGTACCATTCATATTCTTAGGAAATCCAACCACAACTTTTTCAATTTGATACTCTTTGATCAATTTTCCGAGCTGCTCAAAGCCAAACGAGTTTTCATCTTCGTTAATTTTCAGTGTTTCCAAGCCTTGAGCAGTCCATCCTAATTCATCACTTATAGCTATGCCAACTGTTCTTGAGCCGACATCTAGACCCATTACACGCATGTTTATCCCTCACGATGTTTCTTTAAATAAGACTTTACTAGCTCCTCGATTATCTCATCTCTTTCAAGCTTGCGAATAATATTTCTCGCATCCTGATGTCTTGGGATATAGGCAGGGTCACCAGATAATAAATAGCCTACAATTTGATTAATCGGATTATAACCTTTTTCGTGAAGAGCTTCATACACTTTCAATAATACCTCATTTACATCATGTTCATACGGCTCTTCTGGAAAATTAAATCTCATCGTTTTATCAAATGAGCTCATTCTTTTAGCACCTCGCTTTTTTAATGGCAGCGAAACAATTGTGAATACAATTGTTAGAAACAATTGTGAATACAATTGTTGGATACAATTGTTAATTGTTACCTATATTCTACACTAGTTTGTCCCAATGTTAAACTTTAAACAGTTTGAAGCATTTCTTCAACATAATTTAGGGCAATTTCAAGTTTATTAGGATCTTTACCGCCAGCTTGCGCCATATCAGGGCGCCCACCGCCACTACCATCACATCGTAAAGCAACTTCCTTAACAATCTTACCTGCATGGTAGCCTTTTTCAATTAAATCATTTGTAACAGCAGCAATTAATTGTACCTTACCATCTGTACTACTACCTAGAACCAAGACTGCTGATCCTAATTTTTGTTTTAAATCATCTGCCATATTTCTTAAATTGTTCATATCTGTAGCTTGAACCTTAGCTACTAGAACTTTTACACCATTAATTTCTTTTACCTTAGAAACAAGATTCCCAGCTTCAATGTTACCCAATTTTGTAGCAAGTGATTCATTTTCTCTTTGTAATTGCTTCATTTCTACTAAAAGTGTATCTACACGAGTGGATACATCTTTAGGATTTGACTTTAATTTCTCTGCCACTTCTTTTAAAAGACCAATTTGGGAATTTAAAAGCTTATACGCTTCCTCACCTGTTACAGCTTCAATTCTTCGTGTTCCAGCTCCAATACCGCCTTCCGAAACAATTTTAAACAAACCTATAACAGATGTATTAGGTACATGGCATCCACCACAAAGTTCAATGCTATAATCAGCAACTTGAACAACCCGAACGATATGACCGTACTTTTCACCGAATAATGCCATAGCTCCCAATTGTTTTGCTTCATCAATTTTCATATTATCAATTTTGACAGAGATGCTCTTCCAAATTTGTTCATTAACGATTCTTTCAATTTGCTCTAATTCTTCAGGTTGAATTTGACCGAAGTGAGAGAAGTCAAAGCGCAAACGGTCAGGCTCTACTAATGAACCTGCTTGATTTACATGCTCACCTAATACATCTTTTAAAGCACGGTGCAATAGATGGGTCGCTGTGTGGTTCTTAATAATTTTCCCACGATTATCTTCATTCACTTTAGCGTCTACTTGTATATTTACTTTTAAAGTACCTTCTTCAATAATAGCTGAATGCAAATTTTGTCCGTTCGGTGCTTTTTGAACATCTTTAATTGATACTCTTAAACCAGCTGCTTCTAAAGTACCTTTGTCAGCAATCTGTCCACCGCTTTCTGCATAGAACGGTGTAACATCCAACATTAATTGTACTTCTTCACCCACGTGTGCCTCATCGATTGGTTGACCGTCTTTAAGTAAAACAGTCACAACAGATGTCGTTTGGAATTGGTCGTAACCAACAAACCTACTTTCTGTTGTAATTTCACCTAAAACGCCGCCTTGAACCTGCATCGAATCTACATCTTGACGAGCCGCACGAGCACGTTCACGCTGTAGCTCCATTTCTTTCTCAAAGCCCTTGTGGTCTACCTTCATGCCTTCTTCTTCTGCATATTCTTCTGTTAATTCTACTGGAAAGCCATACGTATCGTATAAACGGAAAACATCTTCACCTGAAATGAAGTCACTACCCTTTGCTTTTTCCTTTTTAATGACACTTGATAGAATCGCTAAACCATCATGAAGAGTTTCGTGGAAGCGCTCTTCTTCATTTTTAATAACCTTTTGAATAAATTCTTCTTTATCCTTTACTTGAGGATAGAAGTCTTGCATGATTTCTCCCACAATTGGAACAAGCTCAAACATGAAAGGTCGATTAATATTAATTTGTTTTGCATAACGAACTGCACGACGTAATAAACGACGTAATACATATCCACGACCTTCATTTGATGGAAGAGCACCATCGCCAACAGCAAATGCAACAGTACGAATATGGTCTGCAATCACCTTAAAGGCAACGTCCTTCTCTTTATCTGAGCGATATTTTACACCTGAGATTTCTTCTGTAGCATTGATGATTGGCATAAACAGATCTGTATCAAAGTTAGTTGGCACATTTTGAACAACTGATGCCATACGTTCAAGACCCATTCCAGTATCAATATTTTTCTTTGGTAGCGGAGTATAAGTTCCGTCTGGATTATGATTAAATTCTGAGAAAACTAGGTTCCAAACCTCTAAATAACGTTCATTTTCTCCGCCTGGATATAATTCAGGATCACTTAAATCATTACCGTATTCTTCACCACGGTCATAGAAAATTTCTGTATTTGGACCACTTGGACCTTCACCAATATCCCAGAAGTTCCCCTCAAGACGGATAATTCTTTCCTCTGGAACCCCAATTTTATTTTTCCAAAGCTCGTAAGCTTCTTCATCTTCAGGATGGACCGTTACGGATAATTTTTCTTTTTCAAATCCAATCCATTTTTCACTAGTCAAAAATTCCCATGCAAAATCAATTGCTTCTTCTTTAAAATAGTCACCGATGGAGAAGTTACCTAACATTTCAAAGAAAGTATGGTGACGTGCTGTTTTTCCTACGTTTTCAATATCGTTAGTACGAATGGATTTTTGTGCATTTGTTATCCGTGGATTATCAGGGATTACTCGGCCATCAAAATATTTTTTTAAAGTTGCTACACCACTGTTGATCCAAAGTAAAGAAGGGTCATCATGAGGTACTAATGATGCACTAGGTTCAACGGAATGTCCCTTTTCTTTAAAAAATTCTAAAAATAAGCTTCGGATTTGAGATCCAGATAGATTTTTCATCCTTTTTTCCTCCTAAAATTTTATATGTTTTTCTTATGAGAATACAAAAAAGCCCTCATCCCCAAAACAGGGACGAGAGCATGCCTCGCGGTACCACCCTGAATATGAATGAAAATCGCTCATTCATCTCTCAGCTCCTTAACGCGGAAAACGGCAGGGATTAGCTGCATTCTGGATTAGCTTTCCATTATCCTTCATTTAGAACCTCTTTCAGCCAAGGAAGTTCCTCTCTTTAAAATGGGCTATAATGTACTCGATCCTTCTACATTTTTTCCTATAATTCTTCTTTATAGCCGAATTATAGCGACTGAAAAAAGCTTTGTCAATGTTATGAGTTAATCAATCGCTTCATTCTTTTTTATAAAATGATTCCGAGCATGTAGAATCGCCACTTTTAGTACGGCTAAAATGGGGACAGCTAAAATTAAACCAACTACTCCGCTTACTTCTCCACCAGTTAGTAGCGCTAGCATAATCATTAATGGATGCATATGTAAACTCTTACCAACAATTAATGGAGAAAGAATATTTCCCTCTAAAAATTGGAGAACTAATATAATGATTAATACGAAAATAACCATTTTCACAGATATAGTCGCTGCAATAATAATGGCTGGAATAGCTCCTATAACAGGACCAAAATACGGAATCACATTCGTTACTCCAATAATGAATCCCAATAAAAGTGGATAGTTCATTTTTACAATCCAAAACAAAATCGCAGAAACCGTACCTATAACAATGCAAACTAATAATTGCCCCCGTATATAACTCCCTAGCGATTCATTAACATCTCTTAAAAAGAGTACACCTTGTTTTCGCCATTTCCTCGGTGTTACATACCAAGCAGCTTTTTTCAACGTATTAATATCTTTTAACATATAAAATGAAATAAAAGGGATTATCGCAATGATAAAAATGGAATTGAAAACAGTAACCATTCCACTCAAAACGAAACTTAAAATAGATTCAATCCTTCTTTCCAGTGCTAAAATACCATTTTCTATCCTTTGATGTATCCCTAATGGCCAATGTTCTGTTTGATTCTCAATTAAATTGTTCCAGCTACGATATTGATTCGCAA
>DASQIV010000320.1:0-3185 GCA_035631415.1 Pseudoneobacillus sp.
CATGTAGCAGTGGATTCTCAAGTTTTATGTATTTCCCATCTTCCACAAGTAGCTGCAATGGCAGATATCCATTTATTTATTTCGAAGAGAATGGTCGAAGGAAGAACCGTCACATCAGTAAATCCGTTGTCTAGTGACGAAAAAGTCAAAGAAATTGGACGGATGATTTCAGGAGTGGAAATTACTGATTTAACAAAAAAACATGCTAAAGAATTGATCTTGATGGCAAATGATATAAAAAAACAAAAAGAAGCCATTCGGTAGGCTTTATTAATAAGGCTTTTTGGTGAGTGATAATAGGGATATGAACTAATTGTTCTTATCCTTTTTTGTTTGCGTAAATAAAGTCCCAGTAGAACTTTAAGCTTTTCTTTATCTTCCAGTTATAAATGACCTTAATCAAGGCAAAATTATAAGTGTAGCCAATTAGACGTAAGTGGACTAGAAGCGAGGAGAGTGAAAAATTTGTTCATTGAAAGTTTAAGAAAAATAATGGGTGGAATTCTCCTTGTTTCATTAATTTCAATAGGTTTTTCCTCATTCTTCCAGGAATATATACAAATTCCGAAAAGTATTACTGTTTTCGAAGGGCAGCAAATTCAGATTGATAAAGCTGTTCCAGTTACCGTTTCATTAACTCATAACAATTCAAGTGTTTCCCTAAAGGACAAAAGGGATACAGTTAAAATTAAAGCGGCAGAACAAGGGAATAATGAAATGCTTCTTGAATTAGCAGGTTTCCCAATTAAAAAAGTCGATGTGAATGTATTAAAGGATTTTAAGGTTATACCGGGTGGGCAGTCAATAGGTGTAAAATTAAATACCGTTGGTGTATTAGTGGTAGGTCATCACCAAGTAAATACAAACAATGGTAAAAAATCTCCAGGTGAAATCGCAGGCATTAAAGTCGGAGATATTATTACAAAAATAAATGGTCAGAGTATTGAAAAAATGTCAGATGTGGCACCATTTGTACAAAATTCAGGTGAAAATGGCAAACCCTTAGAGGTTTTGATTAGTCGTGAAAGCGGAGAATTCAAAACAAAACTGCAACCTTTAAAAGATGCAAATGAAGATACCTATAAATTAGGGCTTTATATTCGTGATTCTGCAGCTGGTATTGGAACGATGACTTTTTATGATCCGAAGTCCAAAAAATATGGAGCGTTAGGTCATGTCATTTCAGATATGGATACAAAAAAACCAATCGTTGTAGAAGACGGGCAAATTGTTCGATCAACCGTAACATCCATTGAAAAGGGAAGTAATGGAGACCCAGGTGAAAAACTAGCTCGTTTTTCATCAGATCGTGAGATTATTGGAGATATCAAAAGGAATAGTCCATTTGGAATATTTGGTGAATTAAATAGAGATATCTCAAATGGTGTATTAGACAAACCTTTGCCAATTGCACTATCTCATCAAGTGAAGGAAGGACCAGCTCAAATTTTAACTGTTGTTGAAGATGATAAAGTTGAATCTTTTGATATAGAAATTGTAAGCACCATTCCACAAAAGTTCCCAGCAACTAAGGGTATGGTATTAAAGGTTACTGATAAAAAATTATTGGATAAAACGGGTGGTATTGTTCAAGGAATGAGTGGTAGCCCAATTATCCAAGATGGAAAATTAATAGGTGCGGTAACACATGTATTTGTAAATGACCCTACTTCAGGATACGGCGTTCACATCGAATGGATGCTTAATGAAGCAGGTATTGATATATACGAAAAATCCAAACAAAAAGCTAGTTAAAACAAAAAGCGGAAGCGCCTTGAATAGCCCCGACAAGCAAATGTTCTCCGTCCGTAAAGTCGTACTTTGACTTAATGGACGGAGGTTATTTTGACCAAGTAAAAATGGATTCTAATTTTTTCCTCGAGGGGATAGGTAGGAAGAAATGCAGTACTTTCTTCCCTGCTGAAGCTAGACAAAACGAAAAGCGGAAGCGCCTTGAATAGCCCCGACAATATAGAAAATAGGCGGATTGATTTCCGCCTATTTTTATTGGTTTAAAAAACATAAAATGTGGTATTATATACATAAAATAAAGATTTTTCGACAAAATTACTATTAATCAGTTGTCAACTATCGAAATAAGTCGAATTTGCAAGAAAATCGAAGGAAAATTAAGATTTTACGTAATTTTTAAGAAAATTTTAAAAAACAAGAGGAATTTTAGTTGCATTGTCGAATTTGTAATTTAGAATAGAATTAATGAAACAGATAAAGAGGCTACATTACTTGAGGAGGAAGCTTGAATTGAAAAAAATTAAAGTGTGTATTGTAGATGACAATAGAGAATTAGTAGGTTTATTAGAAGATTATCTTTCATCACAAGAAGATTTAGAAGTGGTGGGGATTGCACATAATGGTCAAGAATGCCTTACATTACTTGAACAAGTAGAACCAGATGTTCTTGTATTAGATATTATTATGCCTCATTTAGATGGCTTAGCTGTTTTAGAGCGTTTACGTGAAGTTAGAAAAAATTCTTTACCAAATGTTATTATGCTTACAGCGTTTGGTCAGGAAGATGTGACAAAAAAAGCTGTAGATTTAGGAGCAGCTTACTTTATCTTAAAGCCATTTGATATGGAGAACTTAGCAAGTATAATTTGTCAAGTTAGCGGTCAAACAAATCAAATTTCAAGAAAACCATTTACACAAGGATTCCGCCATCAGGCAGAACAAAAACCGAAAAACCTTGATGCTAGCATTACAAGCATTATCCATGAAATAGGTGTTCCTGCACATATTAAAGGCTATTTATATCTGCGTGAAGCTATTTCAATGGTATATAATGATATTGAATTACTTGGATCTATTACGAAAGTATTATATCCGGATATTGCAAAAAAATATAATACAACTGCAAGCCGTGTAGAACGGGCAATTCGCCATGCGATTGAAGTAGCTTGGAGTCGTGGGAATATCGATTCCATTTCTTCTTTATTTGGTTATACAGTAAGTATGTCAAAAGCAAAACCTACAAATAGTGAATTTATCGCAATGGTTGCTGATAAATTACGTTTAGAGCACAAGGCTTCTTGAAAGAAATAGCTTTGCCTTGAATGTGAAAAAAAGAAGGAACATTACCGAAAATCGGTGCTATTCCTTCTTTTTTTATGTTGATTATTATTGACCTATATGTTCCTTAGCAAAGGCTTATTTGAAATAATGTT
>DASQIV010000321.1:0-2497 GCA_035631415.1 Pseudoneobacillus sp.
GTCGTATATGGAACGATCACAGAATCATTTGTTGAAGAGCTTGAAAAATCATTAGATTCTTTTAGCGTACCGATAACATTATAGGGAACACCTCTAACAATAAGTGTTTTACCAATGGGATCTTCTCCAAAGAACAACTCCCTTGCAATGTTGGATCCTATTAAGCAAACCATATTTTCACTTTCAATATCTAAAATGTTGATTCCTCTACCTTCTTCTACAAGGTTACTTGTTTTTGAAAAATAAACATCATTCTTTCCTTGAACGAATACATTTGTTTTTTCCACACCAGAAGCTACAATAGTTGCACTGCCATTTAGTGTCGGGGAAACTCCAACAATGTTTTCGATATTTTGTAGTTTCTTAATATCACTATCCAAAAGTCCTTGCTTCAGTGGAGTACCTGTTACCTGAACCGTTATTTTGTCTGCACCAAATAGCTTAAACTCACTCGTCATATCATTCATTGAACTTTTACCGATTGTAATAAGTGCGATTATAGAACTAACACCAATCACAATTCCTAGGATAGTTAGAGCGGACCGCATTTTATTGTGGATGACGTTCATCCATGACATCGCTATATTCTCCTTAAACATCACGCTCTCTCCTCTCTTAGCTGACCATCCAGAATATGAACGATTCTCTTTGCATTATTGGCAATTTCTTTATCATGCGTAATCATGATGATTGTTTTTCCCTCTTGGTTAATCTCGTGAAAAAGAGTCATAATCTGTTGACCTGTTTTTTGATCTAAGGCTCCTGTTGGTTCATCTGCTAGTAAAATAGTTGGCTCTGTTACCATTGCTCTAGCAATGGCCACTCTCTGCTGTTGACCACCAGAAAGCTGATTGGGACGATTCTGCAATTTATCTTCAAGTCCTACTCTAACGAGTATTTCCTTTGCTCTTTTTCTTCGTTCTTTTTCACCCACTCCAGCGTAAACAAGGGGAAGTTCAACATTTTGCAATGCATTTAATCTAGGTAGGAGTTGAAACTGCTGAAACACAAACCCAATCTCTTTGTTTCGAATCGCAGCTAAATTCTTTTCATCTAACTCATCAACCTTTTGATTCGATAAAATATAGTCACCACTTGAAGGTAAATCAAGACATCCAATAATATTCATTAAAGTTGTTTTCCCCGAACCTGACGGACCTAGAATCGCGACAAAATCTCCTTTATTTATGGTGAGGTCTATATTATTTAATACCATTTGTTTTTCCTCTTCCATATAATAAGCTTTTTGGATCCGATTCATCTTTAGTATGTGATTGCTCATCATTAATTTCCTCCACCTTGCATCATTGCAGCATTATTGCCCTGATTAGATGTTTTGGGGATCATTACTATATTTCCTACACTAACTCCATTTTTAACTTCAATCGTCGTCCCATCGTTGATACCTGTTTCAACATATTTTTTGGTTGGCTCTCCCTTTTCAGAAGCTAGCAAAACGTAAGGTTTATTTTTACTATCAAATTGAACTGCTTTCATTGATATCGTGGTTATATCTGTTGCATGATTTTTTAAAATTTTAGTTACTGCACTCATCCCTATCCGGATACTTTCATCCTTGTTGAAATCAATCATAGCGGTAAAGTAGGATATTCCATTTTCATTTGTAGCCTCTTTAGATATGGCATAGACCTTACCTTTGATTTCTTTTTCCAGAGCGTTAATCGTTACATCTACCTCTTGGTCAACTGCAACATATTTTAAGTCATATTCATCTACTTTTACTTTCACGTGTAAATCGCTATAATTCACAATATCAACCAACTGCGACCCTTTTAGTGCATGAGAATTATTCTTTGTATAAACTCCCGCTACCTCACCATCAATTTCAGCCCTTGTTTCCTCTCCTTCTGAGTTTATTAACAATACATCATCTTTTTTAACCTGATCTCCCACTTTCACTAATACTTCTTCCACATGCATTTCCTTCTTACTAATGATGTTTTGTCTTTTCTTTGCTTCTACTGCCCCAGAGAAACTGTAATACGTTGTAATGTCTCCTGTTTGAACTTTTTCTTCCTCAAAGGCACCCGATCCATTTTGTGTAAATAAAATGGCGCTCACTAAGGACAATATTAAAACCCCAACAATCGAGAAAATGACAATCTTTTTACTTTTCTTCATAACATTTACCTCCAAATTTTAAAATTTTTTAATGATCTATAGTAGTTTGTTAAAGAACCTACTATTTTGACAAACTCAATATTTCTTCCGCAATCAAATCTGGATGATAATGATGGACATAATGTTTTGAATCCTTTACAACAATATGTTTTCCAGATGAAGACCAGGTTGCTAATTCAGCCTGAGTTTCTAACCAATCTTGGTCAACTTTACCAAATCCGTCTGCTATTAACACCGTTAACGGTACTTCTAAACTCTGATCCTCTAAAACCTTTTTCGCATTTTGAGGCATCAGTCGTATCTCATCGGTTATGTTTTTGTTCCCTAGTTTTATTAGATTGAACGCGAGATCGAT
>DASQIV010000322.1:0-3222 GCA_035631415.1 Pseudoneobacillus sp.
ATCTAAAAAAGAGGTAATTTTAAAGGTTTTGGTTCAAAATGTTACCCATTTTGAGAGGAATTAGCCGACTCCTTTGGGATATATGCTCGACTTTCCGAGATACATGCTCTTCAGGATATATGCTCAACTTTTGAGATATATGCTCGACTTTCCGAAACATATGCTCAACTTTCAAAGATATATGCCCAATCCTTTTATAGTAATCATAACCACCAAAAAAAGAAATTCAGGAGGGAACTTATGAAGAAGTCTTCTTTTAAGCAAGTTATTCACTTCATGGCCATTTTATCGCTGCTGCTATTGGCTGCATGTAGTGGCGGAGCATCGCAAACGTCTTCAGATGGAAAGCAATCTGCTAGCAAATCGAAAGATACCTTATTTTTAGGAATGGTCAATCCTCCCATCCTATTTAATCCGATTAACTCGTCAGATGTTGCTTCTACTTGGGTTGAAAAATTTATGTTTGATTCCCTACTTGAAATGGACGGTCCATTGAACTTTGTACCGAGACTTGCGGACTCATTCGAAACATCTGACAACCAAACGTATACAATCAAATTGAATGCGAAAGCGAATTGGTCGGATGGGAAACCAGTTACGGCTGAGGATATGGCATTTACTCTTAATCTAGTAGCCAATCCAAAGGTTGAAACGACTGTTGGTGGTTATATCGCCACATTAGATGGCTTAGATGCAAGCGGGAAATTACCTGAAGGTGTAACAGAGATTCCATCCGTAAAAGTAATTGACGAAAAAACACTAGAATTTAAAACTAGTAAACCTGTTGACCCTAATATGTTAAAAGAGCAGTTAGGTGTTAAATTTATGGTTCTACCAAAGCATATCTTAAAAGATGTAGATCCATCTAAGTTATCACAGCATCCATTTTTCCAAAATCCAAATGTAACAAATGGAGCTTATAAGTTTGTTAAATATCAAAAAGACCAATTCGTGGAATTAGCAGCGAATGATAACTACTATTTTGGCAAACCAGAAACGAAGAAAATCTTCGTGAAAATTATGCCAGCTCCAAACTTAGTCGCTCAGCTTCAAACTGGCGAACTGGATATGAACATTGCTAGTGGAATCGGGAAAATTGCGGTTCAAGACTATGAAACGGTTGAAAAAATGAAAAACGTTCGTACAAAGGTAGAACCAACGATTGGGTTCCAAACAATGGAGTTTAATACAAAAACCATTCAAGATCCAAAAGTTCGTCAAGCCATTGCGTACGCCCTTGACCGTAATGTGTTAGTAGACAAGCTATTAAAGGGTTATGGTGAAGTAGTTGACGGACCATATACTTCTTTAAACCCATACTTAAATAAAGATATGGAAAATTATAAGCATGATCCAGAAAAAGCAAAGCAGTTATTAGAGGAAGCTGGTTGGGACTTTAACAAACCTATCCGTTTAGTGGTACCAATTGGTAATAAAATTCGCGAGCAGTCTGCGCCAATTATTGCTCAACAGCTGCAACAAGTAGGATTAAAGGTAGAAGTAACTACTTACGACTTCCCAACTCTTTTACAAAAAGGGAAGGCTGGAGACTTTGACTTACTTCTAATTGGATTCACATTAACACTAGATCCAGATGTAAGCATGCTTTACGGTGCAAAAGGCCCTTACAATTTCTCAGGTTACAACAACTCAAAATCTGATGAGCTACTTGCATCAGGAAAAACGGAACCAGATGCGGACAATCGTAAACAGATTTACAATGAGCTGCAAGCAATCTGGAATGAAGATATGCCGATTATCACTCTTTATTCTGACAGTGATTTCTCAGGTATCTCCAAGGATGTTAAGTACGGTGAACCAAAAGTATTCGGTTTCCACCACAACATTCATAAATGGGGCTTTGGTGCTCAATAGAATTTAAATCGAGGTGCTAGGAATCCAGATGTTACTGGTCCTCCTGGCATCTTTTTGCTAAAGGAAAAAAGTAGCACGGTAACCAAAAAACTGATATCGACAAAGTTCGACAGAATTTGATAATATCTTATTACAGTAAGATTTTGGTTGGTACACCATAGCTTAAAGCTATTGAACATATTTTTAGCATCGAATTTATATTCGGTGTTTTTTTTTTTTCAAAAAGAGCTCCGCCACAATTTGTTGAGCTCTTTTTGCAACTCCTTATGTCCTTTCCTTCAATCGGTCAGGTAAACTTTGTATCGATTGTACAACCATATCAAGCTTAGACTCAATTCGATAAAGCAAGTATAAGGTCACGACAATCGGAAAACCCACCTCACTGATGAGAGGCACGAACTGCTCCATTTTGAATACCTCCTTTCTAGAAATGATCCTTCAAAAAGACCGACTTCATTTCTGAAGCCGGCCTTAAAAGTCATTAGGCTATTTCATAGTCGGTTACGTTGTGTTCGACTACGCGTGCACCTTTTATCGCTGCAAGATTCCCAGTTGTAGAGTAAAATACTCCAGAAGCTAGGATTTGCTCCATTGCTTGTTTGACCGCAGCAGAATCAATCGGTTCTTTCGGATTATCAACTGCCACACGAGCGGTTCCTCCAAATTCCGTACTAAACTGCAATTCCAGTGTTTTTGCCATTCTTTCTCACCTCCTCCTTTCAAAAATTACACTATTAAAATTAAGCTACGATATCATGGCGATCGGAACGTTCAACCGTGTTGATGGGGTCATTGCAAAGCGTTCCAATAGCTTGTGCGACTTGAAAAAGTTGATCAACCGACGATTCCTTTTTTACATTATTAAACGTCTTCGCTTTGTAGGTTGTTTCGCCTTTTTCGTTCATGCCTGTTTCAAACACTAAACGTAAATTAGATTCTACTAGCATTGCTTGTGCCATTTCATCCTCACCTCCTTTCACCTTCTATATATGAGGGAAGGTGGTGGAATGGACATGGTGAAGGAAAATATTTTAATATGTACTTAGATTTTCTATGTAATATTTTGTATTATTTAATACATAGTGATTCTATGTATATAAGGAGACTTTTACAAATGGGAATATCCTTCATCATTTTGTTTTTGTTAGTTTGCTTGTTTAGTATGTTTATATATGGCGGAATATTATTAGTGAAAAAAAGATGGAAACGGGGTGTGGTTCTGATAGCACCACCTATTCTCGCTGGAATTGCCATCATCATTGGATTTTTTTATTTCACTCATACTACTAATCCCGATTCATTAGATCTTTCACTTCACACGAAATCAAACGATACATACCAGTTGTC
>DASQIV010000323.1:0-5465 GCA_035631415.1 Pseudoneobacillus sp.
CCCACACTCCTGCTCTTATGATATTGTATTTTTGTTATACAGATATTTCACAAATGCCCCCGATAGTACAATAACAATAAATTATAAAAAATGGGACTTCAATACTTTTTCTAACTTCTTTGCTTGGCCCATAAAATAAAAGAGCGGACTTACAATGTTGAAAACATGGTTAAGCTTATAGAAAAATATATTCTATGACTAGAAAAGAGCATAATAGCCTCCTAACATAAATAACTATTTTTTTAGGAATAATAATTTTTAAACTTTGTTACAAAAAGGAGGGGTATGTCCATTGAAGAAATGGAATTCTATTCTTTTACTAGGGTTAATTTGTTTTTCACCAGTTATTGTAAACGCACATGTAAAATGGTTTACGGAGAAAGAGCCAGAAAAGGTTCCTATTGAACAAATCCTATCAACTGAATTCATAGTGTTATCCTTATTAATTGCTGTATTTTTAGCGTTTTTATCTCAATTCATACCACAGTTGATGAAGATTCCTGGTGTCTCCAAAATTGATATGAAGTTAGATGGGTATCGGAAATACTCTCGTTACATACTTAAATACGGCACGGCTGCCGCATTTATTTTACAAGTGCTCAAAGGAACGATGTTTGCACCTGAGTTCACTATTCACGATACTTGGCAAACGATTCTTATGTGGATGATTATTGTTTTACTGTTAATTCCTCATCATTTTGCAACGAAAACTGCTGCCATATTAATGCTTGGTTTATTTATTCATATCTGGAGTTATTCCGGTTGGTTTCATATGTTAGATTATGGATTTTACCTTGCTATTATCGGTGTTTTATTGGTAGGAAGGTCGAAATTGGAGACGGCTGGTTTTCCATTTCTTTACCTCGGAACAGGTTTAAGTTTATGTTGGGTTGCTGTAGAAAAATGGGTTTTTCCTTTTATGACTACCGATATTATACACCGCCATCACGTGCCTACCTTTGGCTTTGATCCCGAACTATTTGTTGTTCTCTCGGCATTTATTGAATTTGTCGTTGGCTACCTGTTAGTCGTTGGTATTCTCAATCGTTTATTGGCCGTTGTCGTAACCATTTTATTTATCCTAACAACAACCATATTTGGCTACACTGAAGTAGTGGGACATGGGATCATTCATATTGTATTAATAATCTTTATTATCGAAGGAATATCCTTTTACCATCCACCAATTAAAATGCATAAAACCCGATTGGATCAAATGATATTTGTTTTTCTAAACTTCTTATTTGTGCTAAGTACATTTTTATTGATCTATTATCGATTTGCATAAAAACATAAAACACTTTTACAAATAGGTATTTTTCATTCATTTAAATAATAATGAGGTCGTGAAAAAAGGGAAGATACATTTTAAGTTATCCTCCCTTTTTCTATGGATTTTAGTGGTTATCCTATTTATTTTTCCTATTCTAGAGTTTAACTCAAGCCCACGTTAGTGATAAACGAAACTTAGCTCCTGCCACGTTGACTCCGTTCCCCAACTGCACCAGGGTAAATCCCCTCAGGATTAGGCCAAATTTATAATGACATTTCCCTTTTTGTGACCCTTTTCCACGTAGCGGTGAGCCTCGGCAACCTGTTCCAATGGATATCGTCGATCGATGACCGCTTTGATTTTTCCAGCTTCGTATAGCTCTTTAAGGAAGATCAGATTTTCTTGATTCTGCATAAGTCCCGCTGTCACAAAAATGGCTTTCTTTTTACCGAGTGCTGCAGTCTGTAACATGTCAAATAGAAGGGACAATGAAGGTACAGTAGAAAGGTAGACGCCTCTTTGCGTGAGCGAGCCTTTACATTGTGCAAAGGAGCGCTTACCCACCGCATCGAAAATGACGTCATAGGTCTGATCGTTCTTCGTAAAATCCTCCCGGGTATAGTCAATGACCTTATCGACTCCGTGCGACTTTACCAACTCAACATTTGCTGTACTACATACTCCTGTTACTTCCGCCCCCAAGTATTTAGCAATCTGTACGGCATAAATCCCCACCGCACCAGATGCACCATTTATCAGGACTTTTTGTCCGTGCTGAAGCTTTGCTTTATCGCGAAGGAATGTCAATGCGGTAGGTGCACCATCACAGACGGCGACTGCTTCTTCATAGGACATCATGGAAGATTTGATTGCTAGTGGGGTGTCTTCGTGTAAACATTTGTATTCGGCTTGAGCACCAAACGTCTTTGCACTTAAGCCAAATACTTGATCGCCTACTTGATATCGCGTTACTTCTTTGCCAACCGCATCAATTTCGCCAGACAACTCCGTGCCAAATATCGGATTTTTTGGCTTTTTCAGACCGTAAACAAGCTTAACTATTGGGGAACCTTTACGAAAGGTACAGTCCGCTGGTCCGACTGAAGCAGCGTGTATTTTGATCCGAACTTCATGATCTTTTGGGATTGGGGTGTCTACCTCTTGGAGTTGAAAAACATCCGGTGATCCATATTTGGTGCATACGATTGCTTTCATATGGCCTCTCTCCTTTTTTTTATCTTCATTCTTATAAAATTACACCTATTCTATTGGTGGGCCGAATACGCGAGAAATGCGGAAAGCTATTTCCAGCGAGGGGGAGTAATTACCCTTTTTCTATTGTTAGGATGGTTTGGCGGATTACTCCCACTTTATCATCCAATTGTTGTTGGGTCATTTCATGATGATGGAGACGTAAGTTGCGGTTTGACTATTGAACTGACTTTTGCTCATTTTAAACTCCTTGTCAATATACATAGATTGTGTGAGAATTCCTTTGTTTGAGCAAACAACTTACAACTTAAATTTACTATATAGAAGATGCTTCAATTTCGATGGTTCGCTTTTTTTATTGAAGTAACGGGGTAGTTTAGATAAAGGAAGACGTATTGTTTTCTAATTTAATATATTTCATATTACTTTCCTTACTAAGCATGAGAAGTAACTTTCTTTTTTGCAGAGATGGAAGTAAACGCTTTTTCATTAAATCCTTTAACGATGAGCCATACTGCTAATATCATTTCATTAGCTGCTACTGGCACAGCCATAATAGCACCCCAAAAAGAAATTTGATCAAATACACCAAACATGACGAACAAAGAACAAATGAAAACAGAAGTTGCACCTGTCATACCCAGTATTGATATAAATCTGGGTACAAGCTTGGTTTTAAAAAATATATAACTGTACATCAGCGTATTTATACCCAGCATGAAAAGGGGACCAAGCATAAATGCCCAATCATGTATTGCTTTTAAGATGATACCTGATGATTGAAAAGATGCGGGATCTTGGGCTCCTGCTGCTACAAATTCCTGACATAAAGTTAAGAGGGACAATACGCTGATAATACCAACCGTAATAATAATCGCTTCAAGAAATCTGAAGCAAACATGCCAAAGGGCGATCGTTTCATTATACTTTCTTAACACTGGAAACATGGTAGTTGCAGTTCCAACCACTGAAACCACAAGAATTAATTCCATCAATGCTCCTAATATCACTTGGTTGGCGTGTTCGGGACCTTTAATTAGGTAATCGGGACCGTTTAAGATAGGATCGTAGAAATTAAGACCTATCACCGCCGTAACAGCAGCAAGTATAAACAGTACACCCACAATTTTTGCAGCTTTTTTGTTTGAATTCATTTATTATCCCCTCACTTAATAAATTCAAAAACGGTTAAGCAAATTATCGTTCTTACTGCTCAGTATTATCTCCATAAAAGAATACCTCTTCCAAGGGTAAGTTAAAGGCATGAGCAATACGAAAAGCTAGTTCTAGAGATGGAGAGTAGTTTCCCTTTTCGAGAGCCACGATGGTTTGTCTTGTTACTCCCACCTTGTCAGCCAACTGCTGCTGAGTCATTTCATCATGATTGAATCGTAATTTACGGATGTGATTGCCGACAAGATTTTTACCCATTTTTACACTCCTTTCCGATAGTGATAAAGTTTTGTAACAGAGCCGGTCACATCTGAAATGAAACCTGATGTAATCAGAATAATAAACATCACATGTAACGGTTGATAGCTTACCAGCGATCCCATTGCAAAAAGAAAGCCGACTATAAACGCAAAAAATGAATTTCGGTACGCTTTCAAGTTAATTAACTTATCTAATTCATCCGCAAATGTTGGTTCTTTTTCATTGGTTGTAATTCTAAATACAATGTTGAAAATAATGCTGATAATAATATGTGCAACTATTGAAAACAAAGTCAGATAAAGGACGAAGGAACCCCAATAACGAAATGCTTCACTCGACTCCACACCCCCTCCTGGGAACCGCGGGTACATGTACAAACAATAAGAGACGAAAATGAGAATAGCACTAATAACCGATACGATACTTTTCTTTTCTTGATAAGTCATGATTCACACCTCCTTGTATGGTTAAATTTACAAAAAGTAAAACTTCTTATACTTAATGTAAAGTAAACTATTCATCAAGTCAAGTTTAAATTACAAAAATAGGCAAAACACTACCTTTTAGGGCAATATGCCGCTATTTGTGAAGAAAGGAAATTTAAGATAGATAATACGAATAACGGATTTATGCATTATGAATATTTGAAAGGTGAGATGCGAAACTGAAATAATCTTCCCTTACTAAAAAAATAAGTCCTTATTAAACTAAACTCGCCAGTTTCTTGAATAACAAAAAGGCTTTACTCCTTGTGAAGTAAAGCCTTCTTTTAGTTATTTAATTAGTGTTTTAATAAATTCTTTAATCACTGGTAAATCAGGAGGACTAATGCTTGATGGGATATTATGAATATCAAAAAAACGTAAATCGAGAACTTCGTCATTATCAATCCTAAGTTCTCCACTGTAATCCGTACAAATAAATGTTGTAATTACATTATATATTTCATCACCGTGTGGATATTTATAATAAAACTCTTCCCCAGAAAAAATGTTAAATAATCTTAGGTTATTAGCTATTAGTCCTGTTTCTTCAAACAATTCCCTTTTTGCAACTTCTTCCAATGTTTCTCCAGGTTCTAAGGACCCACCAGCCAAAGCCCAACAATTATTATCTTTTCTTAATTGTAATAATAGCTTATTGTTCTTATCTAAGAGAATAACACTTGCTCCTGATACAATAAGAGGACGACTACCGACTATCTTTCTTAAATCCATAATATATCCCATACTAAGCTCCTTAAAAATATGTAATATATATCATTCTCTAATTAGCAAGAGGTTTCTTTTAAAATGACTACCCAATACTTAAACACAAAGAGACACTTCTTCTAGAAGAAATGCCCAATTAACTAAGTTAACTTATTATAGGTGTTTTAATTTCATCAGCCCAATTCAAAATAAAAGGCTTTTGTCTAGTATTTAAGTTAAGAGGAAGTTCTGTTTTATCAAAAAATTTATGTTCCCTACTTTCATCACCACTTTGCTTTATTTCCCCATCATAATGTTTTGTTTTGAAAATTATTTGAACACTAAACACCTTATCT
>DASQIV010000324.1:0-2609 GCA_035631415.1 Pseudoneobacillus sp.
AAATAAAGATTATATCCCTCTTTAGCCAGTTGCTTTGCTATTGCTTGGCCAATACCCCAACTAGCTCCAGTAATTAAAACAAAATCCATATAGTTTCTCCTGTTTTTAAATCTAATTTTAACTGATTTTCAATTTCTATGAAAGCGACCATTACAAAAAAGAGTTTGAGCTGGACTACTACAAAATATATAAACAAGTTCACCAAGCGTTTTATTTTTATGTTCCTTAAACATAGAAAAAGGAATGACTTTAAAAGCCACTCCTCTATCATCACTTATTAGGGACAACTTGACATACTGTAAATCGTTCTTCTGAAATAAATTCAGCAGACAAGGATTTCACTTCTTCTAAGTTGATTTTTTCTAGAGTAGGTACAACATCAAAAAGATTCATATCATTAAATGCATAACGTGTAAACTGATTTGCAATATACTCCGGTGAATTGACAGAACGTAAAAACGCGCCAATTTTCTTCTTTTTTGCTTTATTTAAGCTTTCTTCAGAGATGACATTTCCTGTTGCTGCTTCCCTTAACATATTTTCTAAAGTTTCGGCCAGTCGATCTGGATCAGAAGTATCTCCACCAACCATGGCAAATCCGAAACCTTGTTCTTGTGTAAAATCATAAGAGAATGTCTCATCAATTAATCCTTCTGAATAAAGCTTTTGGTAATTCTCAGAACTCTTTCCAAAAAGCAGGTCTAACATTAAATTTGTTGCTAATTCATTTTTGAGCATTTCTTCACCGGAATGTTTCTGCGGGAGAGCTTTTATTCCAAATAAGCATTTAGACGTTTGGACATTCATTTTTAATACCTTTTTCTTTTCTGCCACTTCAACTGGTTCTTCTTCAAATTGACGTTTTACTTCAGGCAGATCTTCAAATGGTTTCTTAGCTTGATTATCCCTAATAAAATTCATTGTACGGTCGACATCTTCTGGACCAACCACAAATAGTAACATGTTACTCGGATGATAAAAGGTATAGTAACATTGATAAAGCATATCCTTTGTTATTTTAGCAATGGAATCTACTGTTCCTGCTATATCAATTTTCACAGGATGATTCTTATACATATTTTGGATGAGTCCAAAATACAATCTCCAGTCAGGATTATCTTCATACATGGTAATTTCTTGACCAATAATCCCTTTTTCTTTTTCAACTGTTTTTTCAGAAAAATAAGGATCTTGAACAAAGTCTATTAAGGTCTCCAAATTTCTTTCAAAATTGGATGTACTTGAAAATAAGTAAGCCGTTCTAGTGAAAGATGTAAAGGCGTTAGCGCTAGCACCTTGCTTGCTAAACTGTTGAAAAACATCTCCATCTTCCTTTTCAAAGAGCTTATGCTCTAAAAAATGGGCAATTCCATCTGGGACCTTTGTAAAATCGGTATCACCTTTAGCCACAAAGTGGTTATCGATGGATCCATATTTAGTCGTAAAGGTAGCATATGTTTTGTTAAAACCTTTTTTCGGTAAAATATAGACATCTAAACCATTTGCCATTTTTTCATGAAATAATTCTTCTTGAAGCTGGTCAAATGTAATTTTCTTCATTTTTTCCCCGCCCCCAATCCAGTTAAGAAGTATATTGTATCTAATTCTATTTTTTTCGCCACGGCAACAATATCTTCCTTGGTTACATTTTTCATTTCATCCATCCACTTATCTAAACCTATTTCTACATTACTCACAACATTATGGTACAGTACCTCGACAATTCCTCGAGAGGTATCAATCGTCTCTAACAATTGATTTTCTATAACTGCTTTTGTCTGCGCAATCTCTTCATCTGTAAAATTCCCTTTTCGCATTTCTTCCATTTGTTCATGTATGATACTAACTGCTTGATCATAGTTATTAAAATCAATTCCTGACATCACCATCATGATACCCTTATGGCTTTCCATCCGGCTAGCAGCATAATAGGCTAAGCTTGCTTTTTCCCTTACATTTATAAATAATTTGGAATGAGAAAAACCACCAAATATCCCATTAAAAACTTGCAAGGCAAAATAATCTGGGTCGCCGTAAACAATATTTGTACGATAGCCAATATTTAATTTCCCCTGTTTTACGTCCTGCTCTTCTTTTACTTCATTAACAGACTCAATACTTTTTCTGTTGTATTTGGAAATTTGTCTCGGAGTTCGTGTATCGAACTGGAACAATTGATTGGCTATTTTCTCTACTTCCATTTCTTCAACGTCACCAACAATATATAGGTCCATTTCATCTTCTTTAATGGCTCGCTCATAATATTGGTATAAACTTTCCGCTGATATCGTGTCTACTTCTTCAAGTTGACCATTTACATGTAGAGAGTATGGTTCATCTTTAAACATTTCTTCCACGAGTCGTAAATTAGAATAACGCATTTTATCATCAAAAACGGATTGAATTCTTTGTTTTAATGTTTTTTTCTCTTTTTCTACAGTTTCAACATGAAACGCTTGATTTTCACGGTTAGGCTTAAGGAGAATTTCCGCTAAAAATTCCATTGCCTTTTGAAGCAAAGGGGTAGGATCCGATAAAAATTTTTCGTTAGCCACTTCCACAACAAAACTCATAATTTGATATTCACCTTTTTTTGCTAAATCTACATA
>DASQIV010000325.1:0-8049 GCA_035631415.1 Pseudoneobacillus sp.
CCCCTCATATAGAGCTATTAGATAATTCTAGGTTTCACTTGCCATCTTTTTTTATTCCTTTTTACGGGTGGGGAATCAAGAGGTAATATTTATAAGGGACATGCATACATTTTTAATAAAGATTTAGTGGAAAAAGGGGTGATTTTTGATGAAAAAGCTTATGACCTTTATTGGATTATGTGTGATTTTTGGATCGGTTATTTATTTAGATTCCTCTACTAATTTACTTTTGGATGATTTTAGAACTTCAGTTTTATATCCTTACGCCCCTGAAGATGTAAAAGCAGAGATAACGGAAGAAGTAGATGCACAAGTACGGGATACTGAGGCCAATTCCCTTATACCAACCCTACAGCTCATTTTTGAAAACGAAGAAGAAATAGAGGGCTATATTGTTGAAACTTACCGTGAATATGAAATATATAAAGATGAAAAAGGAAACAAGATTAAACAGGTTCCTACTTCTCACTTCGAATATATTCGCTATAAAAAATAGAAAAGAGTCAGATATCCATTAACTTGGTATCTGACTCTTTGACTTTCTATTACTTTAAATTGTAACCCTTTTTTTCAACAAACTCTTTCATATACATACGTTTTGGCGTGTTTAACATATTGGCCATTTGCTCTGTCCAAGTATCATTTCTTTTGCCATTGGTACGTTCATAGTAATATTCAGAAATAGTTTGATTATACGCACTTAATTGTTTTTCATATGTAGCCGAGTCTTGTTCGTATGTTTCCTCATGGTAAACATGTTGTAATGGTAATCTTGGTTTCTTATCAGGCTGTTGAGCTGGGTAACCCACAACTACTGCAAAGAGTGGAATGACACGCTTTGGTAATTTTAACAACTCACAGACAGGTTCTAAATTATTTCGTAATCCACCTATGTAACAAGCCCCTAATCCCATTGATTCTGCAGCCAAAACAGCATTTTGTGCAGCAAGGGTAGCGTCAATTAAAGCAACCATAAATTTTTCTGTGCTTTGTAGGGATGTGGTTAGATCTTGATTTTCCATTTCAGCAATTATCTCATGTCGATGAAGATCTGCACAAAAAATAAATAGATGGCCATTTGACTCTACATATGATTGATTTCCAGCGAGTTCAGCTAATTGGCGTTTTGTCTCACTCTTTTTTACTCCGATGATGGAATAAGCTTGAATAAAGCTTGAGGTAGAGGCTGCTTGAGCACATTTAACGATGGTTTCAATTTGTTCGTTTGTTAATAATCGCTCCTCAAATTTCCGAATCGAGCGATGGTTTAAAATCGTATCAATAACTGGGTTCATATAGTGAGCAACTCCTATTCTGTTATTTATTTCCTTAACTACATGTTTAATGTAAAGTGCAAAAAATAATCTTATATTTTTTGCACTCAAAAATCATAAGAAAAAGAACAGCTGTCACTGTTTCTTTAAGGTAATTTTATAGCATCTACTATTAGTGAAACGAAACCAAGTTGGCCTTGTTGATTTCTGTGATCAAAGCGTTTAGAACGATAAATAAAACCTTGCTTTTCATCCCAATCATTATAATGAAATTGACCTTCTTCATCACAATACTCCAATAGCTTTACCTCAAAACCCGCTTCTTCAAACATCGAGGTGAGCGTTTTATGGTTATGTACGATTTTATGTGACGCTGCTGGATGATCCTTTGGGCCGGGTCCACCTATTTGTACCACTTTTTGATATTCTTCATTCCGAAAAAAAGCATCTGGAACAGCACAACGTACATATCCTTTTGGTTTTAAAAAATCATAACAATTTCTTGCTGCTTTTATTCCTTCTTCATAATCTAAATGCTCCCACACATGTTCGGCTAAAATAACTTCTATTGTGTTGAGTGAAAACTTTTCCTCCCAATCACTGCGTTTCAATAAGTTTAATTCGGTTTCTTTGGTTTGCAGCCATCCTGGATTGTGATTGAATTCACCAGCACCAATGACCACTTTTAGTTGTTTCATTTTAATGTGTTCTCCTTTATTGTTAAATCCTATTTTCAATATATTTTCTTTTCAGGGAACATGTTTTCCTGCTTTGATTTATGAAAAAAACACGCTGAACAAGTCAGCGTGTTTAACATCAATTAATGGTTTGCTACTTTTTCAAGTCCACCTGGTTTATTATGAACACCTAATTGATCAATTAACTTATTACTTTCTTTATTGAGTCCAATAAGGTTAACCTTTACACCGTTTTGGTGATATTTAATGACAACTTTATCGATTGCTCCAACTGCTGAATCATCCCATAAATGCGCTTGAGTTAAATCTAGAGTTATTTCTTTCACACCTTCTGTATAATCAAAGCTATCTACAAACTCTGTTACAGAGGCGAAGAATAATTGACCCGAGACACGATAAATTTTCTTATGTGAACCTTCAGAAGCCAATGTTGTTACTTTGACTTTTGAAATTTTTGCAGCGAAGAAAATAGCACTTAGAATAATTCCAACTAATACACCTTTTGAAAGATCATGTGTAAATAGTACTGTAACAACTGTTGCTATCATCACGATTGTATCTGTTATTGGAGTTTTGTGAATGGATTTTAAATTTGACCAATCAAATGTACCGATGGAAACAATAAACATGACTCCAACTAGCGCCGCCATTGGAATTTGAACGACAAATTTGTTTAATAGTAAAATTAAAACCATTAAGAAAACTCCCGCTACGAATGTAGATAGACGTCCTCTTCCACCTGATTTCACGTTAATAACGGATTGACCAATCATGGCACATCCTGCCATACCACCAAAGAATCCAGAAACGATATTTGCAATCCCTTGTCCCCTTGCTTCCTTGTTTTTATCGCTTTTGGTATCTGTCATATCATCCACAATCGAAGCAGTTAATAGTGACTCAACTAATCCAACAATCGCAATCGATAAAGAATAGGGAAATATGATTTGTAAGGTTTCAAAATTAAATGGGATTTCTGGTATTAAGAAAATAGGAAATGTTTTCGTAAGTTCACCCATATCACCAATTGTTCGAACATCACTTCCTGTAAAGACAGCAATAAGGGTAATGACGATAATGGCTACTAAAGGTGATGGCACTGCTTTTGTAAAACGAGGTAAAATATAAATAATCGCTAAAGCTCCTGCAACCATCGCATACATTCCCCAGGACTCACCAACAAAGTGTGGTAATTGTGCTGTGAAAATTAGAATAGCTAGTGCATTGACGAAGCCTACCATTACAGATCTCGGCACAAATTTCATTAAACGCCCTAGCTTAAGGACTCCCATAATAATTTGCAGCACACCTGTTAAGATTGTAGCTGCAAGCAAATATTGCAACCCATGATCGGCCACAAGAGTTACCATTAGTAATGCAGTAGCTCCTGTTGCTGCAGAAATCATTCCTGGTCTTCCCCCAACAAATGCAGTCACAACCGCAATACAAAAGGAAGCGTAAATCCCAATCATTGGGTCAACACCTGCAATAATCGAAAAAGCAATAGCTTCTGGTATTAAAGCCATCGCAACGACCATCCCAGCAAGCACATCCCCCTTGATGTTCCCAAACCATTCAATTTTAATAGTACTAATATTCATGAAGCACCCCTCTCAACACTTCACCACATTAACGTACCGGGGGTCTGACCCCCGGTACGTTAATGTGATAAAGGCTATTTTATTTTGTTGACTTTCAACTCTCATGAAAGTCGGGTCCGTGGTTAACAAAATAGATTATATATAAATGTGACGAATTTGTGAAATCGAATGTAAACGAGCACATTTGTGTTTTTCACTACTTTACTCTTGTTTTCTCTATTTTTCATTATAGACTTATTAAATAACAAACATCTTTTGGAAGTAAAAGTAATTCACGCAAATAAGGGTTTTTTCCTCACAAAAGTAGTTTTTGAGTTATATTCAAAAAATTGAATCCAAAATGAATTTATAAACGCCTTATAAATGTAGAACTTAAGGAGGTGTTTCAAATCGAACATTCAAAGTACTTACTGAAACAGATTAGAAATGGAAATCAAGATGCTTTTACAGAATTGATTCATCCTTTGATTGAAAAAGCATATAAAACTTCATTTTACCTATTAAAATCAAAAGAATTTGCAGAGGAAGTTGTGCAAACTTCCATGATTGAAGCTTACACCAATATTATAGAAGGGAAGAATTTTAGTAATTTCCCTGCTTGGTTTAACAAGTTGGTAGCCTCTAGAGCATATGACCTAATAAGAAAACTCACACGTGAACGAAAGAAAATATCAGATGTGGAAATAACGAACATATATCAATCTACATCAGCTATGGAGCACTTATTAGATTCTGAAACAAAAAGCGAGATTAGTGATGCGGTTTTATCACTCGAAAAAGAAATCTATCGAAACGTCATTGTCATGTTTTATTATCAAGAGCTATCTGTATCTGAAATCGCGGAAATCATGGATTTAAAGAAATCAACTGTCAAAACCCATTTAAGAAGAGCAAGAGAATCGGTGGGCAAAAAATTAAAAATGAAAAAGATTATAGAGGTGAATTAAATGATAAAAGTGGATCAGCTTTTACAAAGTGAAACAGAAGATAGCTTACAAAGCATTGAAGTACCTCAATCATTATATTCTTTTGTAGAAAAAGTACCGGGAATCGTTAATCAAAAGGAAAAGATAAATACCTTAAAACCAGTAAATAAACGTTGGAAGAGACAACTACTTTCATGGGGAGCAGCCGCTGCCATTACAGTTTTTGCAATTGGTATCACATCAAATGTAACCGCTAATTTTTTCGAAAACGTTCCTTTTCTAAAATTGGAAAAGAATGAAGGCTTCAAAGAGAATTTTAGTAGCTTACTAAATGCAGCCAAAAATGACCAATTTACATCTATTGGGCAAACAGTTGAAGATAACGGAGTAAAAATGGTGATTACCGATGCCATTTCCGATGGCTCCTTAGTAGCACTTAGTTTTTCATTCGAAACGAGTGATAACCTAGAGGTGGAGGATATCACATCTTCAAAAATGCAGATGTTCTTTAATGGAGAAAAGGAAAGTTGGTCTTCTGTACAAGACTTTTCCAAAATTAATCAAAATAAGTATGCTGGAGTCATGAAGATCTGGGTTCCAGATAAGAAAATAAACGATAAAAAATTAAACTTAGATCTTACTTTTTCTAAAGTGTTAGGAACAACAGGTAAATGGAATTTTGCTCTTGATTTAGATAATGCAGGGCAAATATTTGCAACGAATTCATCCATCCAATTAAATGATGCTGATCTACGAATCACAAATGTTACCTTCACCCCTTTGAAAACAGAAATTACTGTAACAGGGGACGATTTTAATAATGTCATAATGAATATACTTACTCCAGAAGGAACCACTTTGTCCATACAGGATGGCTTCGAATCTGAAAAGATAAAAAGATTCCAATACCAACCAATAAACACGATTCCTCAGTCAATTCAGTTAAAAATTACTAAAGGAACAGATACAAAAACGGTAATCCTCTCATTAAAAAAATAAAAAGTTAGACAGGTACTGCACCTGTCTAATTCATTTATATATCCGGGAACATTTACTATCCATATTTTTTTGCACCGCACCTGGTTTTTATCCAGTAAAAAACGCCTCACCTTTTAGGTAAGACGTTAAGATTTATATTATTTCTTACATTCTTTTATCTAATTCTAAAAGAAGCTTATTGTTTTCTTGAATGTCTTGGTAAATTCCATCAATTTCTGTTGAAATGGTATCTTCTTGTTCTTTAATGGATTTCAGCTGTTGCTCTGCTTCTACTTGTTGATTCGTAATCATTTTTAACCTGTTAGCTAATTCTCCACTCTCTGTGCGAATGGAAAGGATACCTTCAGATACATATTTTAAATCCTCATTCTGATCTTGTACTTTCGTATTGATTTGATGAATAACGCCATTAAAATCATTAAACGAAGCGAAACTTTTATTGATTTTATCTTCAATTCCATCCAATTGATCTGATATTTTTTGAGAAGCTTCAGCCGAGGCGGTTGCAAGTTTCCCTACCTCTTGTGCTACTACAGAGAAACCTTTTCCTTGCTCACCTGCACGAGCTGCCTCAATGGCTGCATTAAGAGCTAAAATTTTGGTTTGAGCAGCAATTCCAGAAATGGTTGAGCTAATCGTTCCGACTATTTGTGTTAAATGAACAAGCTCTTTTAAAAGTTCTGAAGTTTCATCCATATGTGCAGTGGCTTGCTTATTATCATTTATGATCTCTACGGAGCCATCCACTACATGACGAATTTTATCGGTATATGTGTTTATTTTTGATTCTACCGATTCAAATACTGTAAAAAAATGTGATAAATCATTTGTATTGTCTACAAATTCATTCTCTAATTGATAAATCGATGTAAAGTTGTTTTTCACACTATTTTTGATAGTTTGAGTAGATAGAACAATATCCTGGAAGGTTTCCTTCATTGCTTCAACAAAGACGGATGAATCCTTGTTGTCAGGAAGTAATAATCCTTCTTCCTGATCTGGACGATGAATTTCCTGTATTTTGTTTAAGATATCATCAATTGCTGGCCTATCGAATTGTGAATCTCCTATGTAGCTATAACAAATCAGATGGTTTTCATTTAAAATATAGGTACTTGGAATAGCAATACGAAAACTATCCCATTTAATCGGTACAAATACTTCATATTGTTTAATAACTTTTCTATTTTCATCAGATAGTATGGGGATTTTTATTCCTTCATGTTCTACAAAACTTTGAATACTCTTTAAGTTTTGCCCTGCAATTCCTAAAATTTGAACGCCTTTTTCCTGTAACAAATCATAATATTCATTCAGCTGAACTAGCTGTTTTCGACAATTAGGTCACCATGTTCCTCTAAGAAATGTAATAATAACAGGCTGACCGGCAAATTCCGATAAACTAAATTTCCTATTAAAGGTCGCAGGTAATATAAAATCGGGTGCTTTCTCCCCTACACTTAATCCTTTATTCGCCAAGAGAATCACTCCTTCCTTACACTTTGATTTTAACATTGAGCTAGCAATGTTATTATCGGTTTTATCCTTAAATTCTTAATGAAAAATAGGTTCAATTAATAATATTTATTTTCTTTAAGCATTTTTCGAACAGTAGTAAAAACACGTTCTTAGACCTATTTCGTGGTATCTGATTAATTTACAAACAAGTTGATGAGTAATAACAGAAAAGTAAGAGAAATATGTCTTTATCCAAAAGAGCCTTTAATAAAACTCCATGTGTCCTTTCTCTTGTTTATAATAATCCAATCGCTCTTCTAACGTACCTGTATGAAATTCAAACTTGTGCCCATCAGGGTCTGTAAAGTAAATCGACTTTTTGTCTTTTACTTCCCTTTGGCGCCCCAAAAGAATATTTACCTGTAACTCCATTAACTTTTCGTACATTTTATCAAAGTCTGCTTCGTCTATTGAAAAAGCAATGTGGGTATAGGAATGAGCGATTTCATTACGTGGGATATCTTTCTCCACATTTAAAGCAAGCCACATACCCTTCAGATCAAAATAGGCAGTGCTTCTTCCCTTAACTAACAGCTTCGCATCAAAAACATTCTGATAGAATTTAATAGAAACCTCTAGATCCGATACGGAGAATAAAAAATGATTTATACCTTTTATCGTCATGGAAACACCTCACTCCCAAATTATTTAATCCTTATCTCTGCTTCTTTCATCAGTATAAACCAAATAAAATCTCCTTTTTTAGTATTAATGATAAGAAATAAAGCAAAACTAAAGCTAAAATCTTCTGGGGAGGTTATATGGGATTTGTAGTCTATTTCTTCGTTGCATGGCTTGTTATTTCTATCTTTACCATTATTAAAAAGAGGCTATCAATCGTTGAAAATACGTTAGTTTTTCTAATTATTCTTATCTTAAGTATTAATTTTTCATGGATTGTTAATGAAGAATTGAAACTTGTCACTATTTCAAAAAAAGGTTTGGATTACACTGCCTTCCTTCTAAATCGAAGTATTATTATCCCAATAATGATAGTCATTCATGTTAATCTGTTAAAATGGTGCAGGACTTT